>JAJQDJ010000112.1:15695-18112 GCA_021202205.1 Erysipelotrichaceae bacterium | reverse complement strand
CCTTTACTACATTTATAACATAATACTATGATATATACAATATAAATATATATATATTAACGCAAAATACCTTTACTAAATTTTAACAATAAGCAATAAAACCAAGCAAAAAAGGTATATAAAAAGGCATGAGCCCAAGAGATACGAATCCCTTAAGTTCATGCCATTGGGTCACTAGACCTTTTTCATTTGAATTTATTGATTTTTCTATCGTAAGTAAGTATACCATTGATTTCTTCTTCAATATCACTTAACTGTGTGTAAATAGCTCCACATAGTCCTTTTGGAATAAGAGGCTTGAGAATATTGTCTTTGTAGTTCTTAAAAGCTTCTTGTAAATCCTTGCTGTTTTCATATGTTTGATAACCATAGCTTGCTTCGACACTGACATGATTGTCTACTTTTAAGATAAAACCACCATATTCTGATAATAAGTAAGCACGTTCATCTATTGGTACTGTTGGTTCATCAAAATAATGATGTTCACTTTTAAAATCACCACAACCTTGATCGAACCATCCACTACTAGAATCAATCAATCTTGTTGGATCTTTTTCTCTTATTACATCTGTTAAACGACAGGTATCAAACTGTCCCCAACCTTCGTTAAATAAAACCCAGCAGGCAATACTAGGAAAGTATGACAAGGCATCTATGGTATCTAAACATTCCTGTTCAAATTCCTGTTTACCAGCTTCATTATCTCTTGCTAATAAATAAGATAACTTATCTGAAAAACCTTGTGTTTGCTTCAATAAAGTAGGCATATAAGTCACATACCATGTATGATAAGCTTCGCCACCATTAATCATATCCTGCATGACAATCATGCCCATATGATCACAATGATAATACCATCTTGCACTTTCTATCTTGCAATGTTTTCTAATTGTATTAAATCCTAAATCTTTCATTTGCTGGATATCATTGATGATAGCTTCATCACTTGGTGGAGTATATAAACCATCGCTATAGTAGCCTTGATCTAATACGCCATGTAAAAATAAAGGGTGATGATTCAAACATATACGTGGGATATTTTGTTCATCTTTTTCAATCGTAAAGCAACGCATCGCAAAATAACAAATCACTTCATCATCTTCTAAATTGATTTTTAAATAATATAAGTGAGGATAATTTGGTGTCCATGACACTTTATGCATTACTGGTATGACATTTTCATAAGTGAGATCTTGAGTAATAACTGGTTGATCATCAATTTGAAATGTCACAGGTGTATGTATTGGTGCATTTGTATCAATATATATATTAATACGATCGTAATCATAAACTGGTACAATATGGACATCTTTGATGTAAATATCATTAACCCACTCGTACCATACACTTTGCCAAATACCACTTTGAGCTGTATAATACATACCACCATTCTTTAATCTTTGTTTTCCTTTAGCATGATAACTCTTATCTGAAAAATCCTGAACACATACAATAAGTTCATTATGTTCTAATAAATAATCTGTTATATCTATCTCAAAAGGTAAATAACCACCTATATGATGATATATTCTATTATTATTTATATAAATATCACATATCTGATCAACGGCCCCAAAATGTAAAATCAATCTTTTATTATCATTATATTCTACATCAAATTCTTTCTTATACCATAAATATTCATGAGGCAGTAATTGCTTTTTGACTTTAGATAATAAAGATTCGGGCGAAAAAGGGACCAATATTTCACCTTCATAATTGATAGGCATATCAGCATGTATACTAAAAGCATAAGACCATAAACCATTAAGCATAGTATAGTTTCTTCTACGCATTTGTGGTCTAGGATATTCTTCTAAAATATGTTCTTCATCGATATTTTCACCCCAAGGTGTATACATTTCTTTAAGTTCTTCTCTTTTTTTAAATAGTTGGACGGTTTTTATAGCATTTTTTAAATTCATATATCTCACATCCTTTTTTTTATTATACTATGAATATCTTGAAAACTGAACAAATAATTTATTATTAGAATGATAAATAATTTATTATTAGAATGATAAAAAAATTTGCTGTTAGTCGATGCTAATCTTTGTGCACATGTATTGAACTTTGTGAAAAAATGTTATATACTTATTTAATAAGAAAGGAGTATTAAAATGAAAAAATTATTAAGTACATTAGCTGCTTTTGCTTTAGTAGCTACTGCTCTTGTAGGATGTAATAGTGAATCAGTTACTGCTGCAACTTATGCTCAAGTTGGTTTAGGTGTTGTAAGTTCTGTTGATGATGGAGAGATTTCAACAACTTTCGTAGCTGTAGGACTAGATAGTGATGGTGTTATTCAATATATTGATTTGGATGTTGCTCAATCTACACCTGGCACTGATAGTGAGTACACTCAAACAAAACAAGAACGTGGTGATGACTATGGTATGAAAGATTATTCAGCAAGC
>JAJQDJ010000112.1:0-15595 GCA_021202205.1 Erysipelotrichaceae bacterium | reverse complement strand
GGTATGAAAGATTATTCAGCAAGCTTAGGCAATATTGATGGTGGTGGCGAATGGTATGAACAAGCTGCTGCATTTGAAGAATATTGTGAAGGTAAGACAATTGATGAAATTACAGCAACTGAAGTTGATGAAAGTGGCTATGCAATTGGTGAAGACTTAACAAGTTCTTGCACAATCAATTTATCAGCTATCTTAGAAGCTGTTTCTAAAGCTCAATAGAAAAATACATGTCTCATTAAACTCACGATAATTCGTGAGTTTTCTTTCTGTATTTGTTATAATATGAGTAGGTGATAAAATTGAAGAAAATCATAAAGATTATTTTAATTATAAGTTTATTTGTTTTAACTGGTTGTCAAAAAGATAGTTATGAATTATATTCTAAGACTTTTGTTGGAGCTTTTGATACAGTTACTCAGTATTTAAGTTATTGTCAAAGTCAGGATGAATTTGATGAACAATGTGAACTTATTGATGAACAATTGAATTATTATGATAAATTATTTGATAAATATTCTAACTATGATAACATGAATAATGTTAAAACTATTAATGATAATGCTGGTGTTGAAGCAGTATCAGTTGATCAAGCATTATTAGATTTAATTAGTTTATCAATTGAAAGAAATCAAACGATATCTTCTAAAGTTAATATTGCTATGGGGAGTGTTATAGAAATATGGCACGAATATAGAGAAGAAGCGGAGTCTAATGATGGTGTTGGTGAAGTACCAACTGATGAAGAATTGAATGAAGCTGCTAAACACATAGATATTAATAGTATTATTATTGATGAGGAAAATAGTACAATTTATATTGATGATAAAGATGTATCTATTGATGTTGGTGCCACTGCAAAAGGCTATGCAATAGAATTGATTAAGCAGGCATTGATTGAATCAGGTGTTGATAATTTTCTTTTAAGTGGTGGTGGTAATGTGGCTAGCTATGGCACAAGAAAAATTACCAAAGAAGGAGATTTCTATTTAGATGAATGTGCAGAAAAGTTTTGTGTTGGTATTGAGTCTCCTCAAGATGGTAATTATGCTGATAGTGAGCAAGAAAATGAGGCTGTACTTGTTGTTCAGGGAGAATCGATTGTTACAAGTGGAGATTATCAGCGCTATTATGAGGACATCGATGGTGTTCGTTATCATCATTTGATTGATCTTGATACATTGTATCCCGCTGTTTATTTTAGAAGTGTGAGTATTGTTTGTGAAGATAGTGGTTTAGCGGATTTTTTGAGTTCAGCAGTTTTCTTGATGGAATATGAAGATGGCTTGGAACTGGTGGATTCATTGGATGGTGTGGAGGCTATCTGGTTATTAGAGGATGGTAAAATAAAAATGTCAAGTGGCTTGCATGATAATGAAAATATCTATATAATTAATAAGGATAGAATTGAATAGGAGTGAAATAGAATGACTGTTTATAAAACAAGGGGGACTTGTTCAAGACAAATAAGTTTTGAAGTGGATGACCAAAATAAGGTTAGAAATGTTCAATTTTATGGTGGATGTCATGGCAATACCCAAGGTGTTAGTGCTTTAGTAGAAGGCATGGATAAAGATGAAGTGATTGCTCGATTAGAAGGAATCAAATGTGGTCGCAAACCAACTTCCTGTCCAGATCAATTAGCACAAGCTTTAAAACAAAGTTAAAGAAAAAAGAATTCAATTTAAAGTTGAATTCTTTTTTTTAAAAGATAATTCGCCATTATTTTCATATAATATGATAGGTGATTTTATGTTATTGCTTAGAATTAAGAAACTTCAATTACTTTGTGGATTATGTATGATATTACAACTTGTATGTTTGAAATGGTATATACCGTTTCATTTGATTGGTGTTCTATTAAGTATCATTATTATTATAGATCAACCTTATTTCAAAGTTATTCAACCACAATATCATTATTATGTGATTGGGTTATATTTGTATCGCTTATGGTTATTAAGTATCAATAGTTTTTATTTTTTAGAAATTGTTTATGTTGTATTGTGTCTTTACTTGGGAGTCATGCTTTTATTGTTTGCTTTTCATTGTCTTTTAAAATAATAAGAATTTTGATATAATAGAAAAAACGAGGAGGGTATCATATGTTTGGTCATTTACAGGTATATAGTTCTTATAGTTTTCAAAATAGTACAATATTAATTAAAGATCTCATTCAAGATGCCCTTAAAAAGCATATTGATGTTTTAGCATTAACAGATAAAGATAATATGTATGGCACCATGGAGTTTTCTAAAGAATGTTTGAAATATGGTATTAAGCCTATATTTGGGCTTGATGCCAGTATTACTATTGATGACCATTTATATTCTTTTATATTATTAGCCAAAGATGATCAAGGATATTTTGATTTGATGAAGATATGTAGTCAAATTAATTTGGATCATCTAACATTAGAAGAATTATCAAATTATCAGCATATCTTGGTTATCTCAGGTAGTCGTGATGGTATTGTTGAGACATTATTAAGTAAAGATAGGGAAGAAGAAGCTTTGCATTATATGAAGCTTTGTCAAGACTTATTTCATGATAATTATTATATCATGATTCAAAATCATCATTTATCCTATCAAAAACAATTGAATACAAGGTTGATATCTTTAGCTCAATTTGTGAAAATAAAAGTGATTTGTTCTAATGAAGTGCGTTATCTTAGAAGCCAGGATGCTTTTGCGATAGACCTTATGCAAGCTTCTCAACAAGGGATGACATTTGATATCAATTATACTGTACAGACAAGTGAAAAATATTTGAAGAGTGAAGATGAAATGAACAAACTCTTTCAAAATGATATTCTTAAAGAAACAAGTTATGTTTTGAATCTTTGTAAAGCAACAATACCTATGCATCAAAATCATCTACCTAGCTATCCTTTAGAGAAAGGCACAGCCTATGGCTATTTGATGAGTCTATGTAAAGTAGGCTTAAAGAAACGTTTTAAAGGGAAACAAATATCTCAAAAATATATAGATAGATTGAAATATGAATTGAAAACCATTCATGATATGGGTTTTGATGATTATTTTTTGATTGTATGGGATTATGTTAGATATGCGAAAGTCAACCATATTCAAGTAGGACCGGGAAGAGGCAGTGCGTGTGGAAGTTTGGTGGCTTATTGTTTAGGTATTACCAATATTGATCCGATTGCCTATGATTTATTTTTTGAGAGATTTTTAAATCCTGAACGTGTATCAATGCCTGATATTGATATTGATTTTCAAGATGATCGTAGAGATGAAGTGATTCAATATGTTATTGATAAATATGGTCAAGACCATGCTGCGCAAATTGTGACATTTAATACTTATGGACCACGTGTTGCCATTCGTGATATGGGTAAGGTTATGGGTGTGCCACTTACAACTCTCAACATTGTTATGAAAATGATACCAACAGGAGTGAAAAACAAAAAATCTATTACTGAAGTTTACCAGACATCAGCGCAATTTCAAGGCAGTATTAATCGTCATCCAGCTTTAAAAAAGATTATTGGAGCATGTAGTGTTATTGAACATTTGCCTCGTAATATATCGATGCATGCAGCTGGTGTCATTATATCTAAAGAACCACTTAGTGATGTTGTGCCACTTGTGATAGGCCCTACATCCAATGTGATGTCTCAATATTCCAAAGATTATATCGAAGAAGCAGGACTTTTGAAAATGGACTTCTTAGGTTTAAAAAATCTCACGATGATTGATTACATATTAAAAGACATATATAATGAAACACATCAAAACATTATCCTAAATGAACTACCATTAGATGATGCACGTACATATCAAATGATATCATCAGCCAATACTTTTGGTATCTTTCAATTAGAATCTCCTGGCATGCGCAATTTGCTTCGCCAATTGAAACCAACATGTTTTGATGATATCGTCATTGCTATTGCTTTATACAGGCCAGGACCTATGAAAAATATTCCTGCCTATTTAGAAGGTCGAAATCTTCCTGATAAAGTGACTTATCCTTTAAAGGAATTAGAACCTATATTGAAATCTACTTATGGTGTTATGGTTTATCAGGAACAAATGATGCAAGTTGCTCAAAAAATGGCTGGTTTTTCTTTAGGAAAAGCTGATATTTTACGTAAAGCCACTTCTAAAAAAGAAGCGAAACTAATGGCATCTATGAAAGAAGAATTTATTGATGGGTGTCTTCATAATGGTTACAGCAAGGATAAGGCTCTTGAAATATTTCAACTTATTGAAAGATTTGCTGATTATGGTTTTAACAAGGCTCATAGTGTAGCTTATGGTTATATTGCTTATGAATTGGCTTATCTAAAAGCTAATTATCCTCTATATTTCTTTGCATCTATATTATCGAATGAAGCATCTTCGCAAAATTCAAAGCTTCATTGTATTCAGGAATGTAAAACTTATCATGTAGATATTCTGCCACCATCTATTAATTATAGTTATGATCGTTTCACAGTGGAAAATGGTCATATTCGTTATTCTTTATTAGCAATTAAAAATGTAGGTTATACTGCTTATAAAGATATTGTAGAAGAACGAGAAAAAGGTTTGTTTAAGGATATTTATGATTTTATGCTACGCATGGATAAAAGCAGTGTTTCTAAAAAAGTGGCAGAAGCTTTGATTGATGCAGGAGCAATGGATGAATTTAAAATGAGTCGTAAAACGATGCGCTATAATCTGGCTACAATAGAAGAATATGCCCATTTGATGCAAAATTTGGGTATTGATGAAAAACCAATATTACAAGTTTTTAAAGATGATGACAATGAAAAACTAAACAGAGAAAAAGATGTTTTAGGACTCTATATTTCTAAGCATCCAATAGAGCTTATTAAGCAAAAAATATCTATTCCTATTGTATCAATTAATTGTTTGTCTTCATACATAGGTCAATATGTGAATGTCGTAATCAATATTACGAGGGTGAAAAATATTGTTGATAAAAAAGGAAATGAAATGTGTTTTATTGAAGGTAATGATGAAACGGGTAGTATTGATGGGGTTGTTTTTGCATCGCGTTATAAGACTTTGGGGATGTTGTTAAAAAAGGGAAATATTTGTTTAATAAATGGTCGAGTTGATAATAGGAATAAATTATCGTTGATTATAGAAAAGGTTGAGGTGAATGAAGCATGGAAGAATTGATATTGATAGATGGTAATTCATTGTTGTTTAAAGCTTATTATGCAACAGCGGCAATGGAAAATTTGATGATGAATAAGGATGGCATACCTACTAATGGCGTGTTTGGTTTTGCCAATATGCTTAGCAAGATACTTGAAAGAAATGCAAAGTATGTCGTTGTTGCTTTTGATTATGGCAAGAAAACATTTAGAAATGATTTGATGACGAACTACAAGGCTACAAGGAAAGAAACGCCAGAGGAATTGAAATGTCAGTTTGCGATGGTAAGGGAATTTCTAGATGCTTATCATATTCATTATATTGAAAAAGAAGGTTTTGAAGGTGACGATATTATTGGAACTTTATCTGCTAAGGGAGAAAAAGATGGTTTATTGGTATCAATTTTCACTGGTGATAAAGATGCTTTTCAGCTTGTTTCATCACAAACAACTGTTTATAGGACAGTCAAAGGTGTTAGTCAGCTAGATGCTTATACACCTTCTACAATTGATGAAAAATATGGCTTGCAGCCTGATCAAATCAGAGATTTTTTAGGTTTGATGGGTGATAGCGCTGATAATATTCCTGGTATTAAGGGGGTTGGTGAAAAAACTGCATTGAAGTTATTACATCAATATGGCACTATTGAGAATTTAAAGGAACATAGCAATGAAATCAAAGGCAAAATGGGTGAAAAAGTCAGAGATGGTATTGATTTAGGCTTGCAATCTAAGAAGATTGCAACTATTTTAAGGGATATTGATATTGAACTTGATTTAGAAGAAGCAGAATATCATGGTTATGATTTTGAAGAATTGAAAGATTTTTATACAAAGTATGATATGAATTCTTTACTTAAGCGTATATCTTTAGAAACGCCAAATTCACAAGTGGCAGAATTATCTTATGAAGTTGTTGAAACATTACCTGAAATAAAAGAAGATTCTGCTATTTTAGGAGCTATTTATGATAATAATTATCATAAATCAATTGTATTGGGGTATGGTATATATAATGCATATCATGCTTATTATATAAGTTATGAAGATGCTGTTAAAGATAGTCATTTTATAAACTACATGAAAGATGAAAATTATCATAAATATACTTATAATATTAAGGCACAATTATTATCAGCCAAATGGAATGGTATTGAAATTAATGGTTTATCTTTTGATTTACAATTGGCATCTTATATCCTCAATCCTAGTTTAAAAGATGAAATGAAATATATATGTGATTCTTATGGTTATACATCGCTGCAATATGAAGAAGAAGTGTTTGGTAAGCTCTCTAAAAAACGTATACCTGAATTAGAATTATTATCAAAACATACAATTTCTAAAGCCAAGGCTATTTATGAACTTAAAGATACTGTTATTGATAAACTTAAAGCAGAACAACAATATGATCTCTATCAAAATATTGAAATACCCGTAACATTTATATTAGCTAAAATGGAGTTTGTAGGAGCGAAGATAGATAGATCTGTTTTACAACAATTAGATGTGACTTTTGATCATCAAATTAAAGAAATAGAAGAAGATATTTATACTTTGGCAGGAGAAAAATTCAATATTGCCTCGCCTAAACAATTGGGAGATATTTTATTTGTGAAATTGGGATTACCGAACGGTAAGAAAACCAAAAAAGGATATTCTACTTCTGCTGATATATTAGAGAAAATAGAAGATAAACATCCTATTGTACCTTTAATCCTACAATATCGTTTGTTGACTAAACTCTCTTCTACATATGTTAAAGGATTACAAGAACAAATCTTCCCAGATGGGAAAATCCATACTATATTTAATCAAGCTTTAACACAAACAGGAAGATTATCATCCATTGATCCAAATCTACAAAATATACCAGTTAGACAAGAAGAAGGAAAACTGATACGTAAAGCATTTATTCCAAGTCATGACTATTTGGTTACTTTTGATTATTCACAAATTGAGCTTAGAATATTAGCACATTTGGCGAAAGTTAAGTCACTTCAAGAAGCTTTTTTAGCTGATAAAGATATTCATACGCATACAGCTGCTTTAGTTTTTAAGGTTTCAGATGATGAAGTCACTTCTAATATGCGTAGACAAGCCAAAGCGGTTAATTTTGGTATTATTTATGGCATGGGAGAATTCAGATTATCTAAACAAATAGGAGTTTCATTAAATGAAGCTAAAGAATTTATAAGACGATATTACGAAGAATATCCAGAGATAAAAATATATATGAATCAAGTGGTAGAAGATTGTAAGAGAGATGGCTATGTATCAACAGTATTGAATCGTAAACGTTATATTTCAACGATTAATGATAAAAACTATATAGTAAGGGAACAAGCCAAACGTTTTGCTATGAATTCACCAATACAAGGTAGTGGGGCTGATATATTAAAACTTGCCATGATAAAAGTAGATCAGCTCATGAAAGAAAAACATTTGAAATCAGAAATGATTATACAAGTTCATGATGAATTAATTTTTGATGTATATGCTGAGGAATTAGAAGAAATGATGAATATCATTAAATCTGCCATGGAAAGTGCTTTTACTATGGATGTACCATTAAAAGTAGACGGTGCTTATGCAACCAACTGGTATGATTTAAAATAGGAGGATTCTATGAAAGAAAGAATAGTATTTATGGGTACAGCATCCTTTTCTCTGGAAGTATTTAAGATGCTCATTGATGAAGGTTATCGTATTGTTGGTGTTGTCACCCAACCTGATAAACGAGTAGGACGTAAAAAGACGCTTACTATGAGCGAGGTCAAAGAAGAAGCGTTGAAATATGATATTCCTATTATTCAACCAACAAAAATCAGAAATGATTATCAAGCAGTTTTAGATTTAAGACCTGATATGATTATTACAGCTGCATATGGTCAAATCATTCCTAAAGCAATACTCGTTTATCCTAGATATGGCTGTATCAATGTTCATGCATCATTGCTTCCTAAGTATCGAGGTGGTGCACCAGTGCATCGATGCATTATGAATGGTGATAGATTAACAGGCGTGACAATTATGTATATGGCAGAAAAAATGGATGCAGGAAATATTATTAAGCGGGAAATGGTACCAATATATGATAATGATAATGTTGGGAAGTTGTATGATCGATTAAGTGTTATAGGAGCAAGTTTGCTTAAGAAAACATTACCTTCTATTTTTGATAAAAGTAATGATAGTATTCCTCAAGATGAATCACAAGTGACCTATGCTTATAATCTAACAAGAGAAGATGAGAAAATAGATTGGAATATGACATCTAAGCAAGTTTATAATCATGTTCGAGGAACCAATCCATGGCCTGGATCATATTCAACCTACAACAATAAAACTGTCAAAATATGGGATGGTCATGATCAATTAGATGATTCACTCTTAGATTATGATAATGGAACGATTGTTGCAATCAGTAAAACAGCTATTGGGGTGAAGGTCTCTGATGGTATTTATTTTATTAGTGAACTCCAGGTAGAAGGTAAAAAGAAGATGCTTGTAAGAGATTATCTCAATGGTCATTCAATGTTTGAATTGTATACAAAGTTTGAATAATCAGTGCTAAATGCACTGATTTTTGTTATAATGATGATAAGGAAGTGAATATTTATGTATATGGTTGATTTGATTCAAAAGAAAAGAGATGGTGGTCTATTATCTGATGAAGAGATTCATTTTATGATTGAAGGATATACGCATAATAAAATACCTGATTATCAAATGAGTGCCATGCTTATGGCTATTTGTTTTCAAGGTTTGAATCAACATGAAACAGTGGTTTTAACAAATGAAATGATGCATAGTGGTGAGATTATTGATTTAAGTAGTATTGAAGGGATAAAGGTCGATAAGCATAGTACTGGTGGTGTTGGGGATAAGACATCGTTAGTTTTAGGACCAATGGTTGCATCTTGCCATGTTCCAGTTGCCAAAATGAGTGGTAGAGGACTAGGACATACTGGAGGAACGTTAGATAAGCTGGAGTCCATTCCTGGACTACATGTTGATATTTCTAAAGAAGATTTTATTAAACAAGTTAATGCTTGTCATTTAGCGATTATTGGCCAAAGTGGCGAGCTGGTACCTGCTGATAAAAAAATGTATGCCTTGCGTGATGTTACAGCTACAGTATCATGTATTCCTTTGATAGCTTCTAGTATTATGTCTAAAAAGTTAGCCTCTGGCAGTGATGCGATATTACTAGATGTTAAATATGGTGACGGAGCTTTTATGAAAACCAAAGAATATGCCAAGATATTAGCTCAAACAATGATTGATATTGGAAAATCTCTAGGTAAAGATACAAGAGCATTGATATCTAATATGAATGAACCACTAGGCAATGCTATAGGAAATAGCTTAGAGATTAAAGAAGTTATTGACACGCTTAATGGTCACGGACCTAAAGATTTATTAGAACTTTGTTTAACAGCAGGCAGTCAAATGCTCATTCAAGCTCAAATGACGGATAATGTTATAACTGCTAGAAAGATGTTACAAGATACTATTGATTCTAAAGAAGCTTTAAGATGTTTACAAACAATGGTCAAAGCTCAAGGTGGAGATGATGCTTATATCACTCATCCTGAATTATTTCCTAAAACTAAGGAAGTCATATCTATAAGAAGTCAGCAAACGGGTTATGTGAAATCACTAAATGCTTTAACATTAGGTCTTGTTTCTATGAAACTAGGTGGTGGCAGAATGGTGAAGGAAGATAGTATAGATCACAGTGTAGGCTTGGTGCTTCAAAAAAAGATTGGTGATTATGTTAAAAAAGATGATGTACTTGTTAAGGTTTATACTAATACAGGTTTAACAAAAGAGCTCAAAAATCAGATATATGATGCTTATGAAATAATCAATGAATATGTTTGTCAACCACCATTAATCGATGAAATCATGAAATAAAGAAAAAAATATTTTCAAATTCAAAAAATAATCTATTTTTCTTTAAAAATAGTATATAATAGTAATAATAGCTTTGGAGGAATATGATATGGATATAATGTTAGCAAGAATATTAAAATTTTTAAATGGATATCTACAAAATGATTATATGTTCCGTATTGGTTTATTTATAGTTAGTCATTATGTTGATATGGAAAATTATGATTTGAATAGATTTATGAGTGAAGGAAATTTCAAAAAAGAAGAGGTTTTAGATTTTTGTGCTCATTTAGGATATGATAATTATGATGATTTTAACCAAAAACTTGTTTCTGATTACTTGGTTCGTGCTCAACAAATACGTTCAAGAATGTTGGGTATGTCTGCGGAAAGTTTCTTAGATAAACTTGATGATGGTTATGACAAACCAGCTCTTAATAAACAATTGGAGATTATTACTGATAATATATTCCAAAAGAAACGTATTATTCTTATAGGTGCTTTGTATCCTTTAAGTATAGCAGTAGAGTTTCAAACAGATATGATTAGTTTTGGTAAAGATGTTGTTCAATATCATCATTCTATTGATAATATTGAATTCAATAAGAATGACATTATTATCTTTATCAGTGCTACCGGTAGAGCATTAAATAATTATCTCAAAGATGAAAAGTCAGCTAGTATGAAAGATTCGCAAATTATCTTAATTACGCAAAATGAAGCATATAAAGATAATAATGATGTAGGGGCTGATCAGGTTTTATTAGTTCCAGGACAAATTGGTGGTATTAGCTTTAACTATCAAATCATGACTATGTTTGATATTATTCGTATTTATTATTATCAAAAATATTATTTATAAAAACGAGGATTCTCGTTTTTTCTTTATATCATGATCGAGGTGAAAACATGAAATACTATAAAACAGGTGAATTTGCTAAAATGGCCAATCTTTCGATTCGTACGATAAGGTATTATGATCAAATAGGCTTATTAAAACCATCTAAGATAGCTGATAACGGTTATCGTTTATATACAGATAAAGATTTTATTAAACTCCAAAAAATATTATCATTAAAATCATTAGGATTTTCTTTAAATGATATATTTACACAAATAATTAATGATAATACATTATCTTTACAAGAATCGTTAGACCTCCAAAAACAAATGATAGATAAAAAAATAGAAAATCTTCAAAATATCAAACAATCATTAGAAAAAACGCAGAATTATATACAAGATAATGAAAATATTGATTGGAAAGTAGTATGGGATCGTATTAGTTTTGATTCTATGGAAAAAGAATTAGTCGAACAATATAAGAATTCTAATAATGTTAATATTCGTATTCATTTGCATGAAAAGTATTCTCAAAATCCTGTTTCTTGGTTTAAATGGTTATTTCAACAATATGAATTAAAAGAAGGTCTAAAGATTTTAGAGATAGGTTGTGGAAATGGTCAGTTATGGGTGGTTAATCAAGATAAGTTAGATGGATTAGAAATTGTTTTATCTGATATATCATTAGGCATGCTTAATGATGCTTTAAAAAATTTATCGCATATTGATAATATTACGTATCAATGTTTTGATGCTCAACAAATATCTTTGAGCGATGAAACATTTGATATCGTGATTGCGAATCATGTGTTATTCTATGTTTCTGATCTATCTCAAGCATTAAAAGAAATCAAAAGAGTATTAAAACCAAGGGGAAAGTTATTTGCCAGTACTTATGGTATGAAACATATGAAAGAGATAACTGAATTAGTTAAAGAATATGATACCAAGATAACTTTATCCAATGTTTCATTATATGATATTTTTGGTTTAGAAAATGGTTATGATATATTACATCATTATTTTAATAAAATTGATATGAAACATTACGATGATTATTTATTAGTAGATAGTTCTCAAGACATCATTCAATATATATTATCATGTCATGGAAATCAAAGTGAATACATTTTAAAAGATTATCCTAGATTTGAAAAATATGTGGATAGAAAGATAAAAAAACCGATGCATATTACGAAAGATGCTGGCTTATTTATTTGTGAAAAATAATGTTGACCATGACGTTACGTCATGGTTTATATTTTATGTATCTAAGGAGGATTGACATGAAAGGCATTATTTTAGCAGGTGGTAGTGGAACAAGATTATATCCACTTACGCAAGTCACAAGTAAACAATTATTACCTATATACGATAAACCTATGATTTATTATCCATTAAGTATTTTAATGAATGCAGGAATTAAGGATATCTTAATTATATCAACACCTGAGGATACGCCACGTTTTCAGGAATTATTGAATGATGGGCATCAATTTGGTATTCATTTATCTTATAAGGTACAACCATCTCCTGATGGATTAGCACAGGCTTTTATATTAGGAGAAGAATTTATTGATGGTGATAGTTGTGCGATGATTTTAGGTGATAATATATTCCATGGTCATGGTTTTGCAAAACGTTTAAAACAAGCAGCAAATAAGAAAATGGGTGCGACTGTTTTCGGCTATTATGTAGATGATCCTGAGAGATTCGGAGTTGTAGAGTTTGATAGTGATGGAAAAGCTATTTCAATTGAGGAAAAACCTCGTGAACCAAAATCTAATTATGCAGTAACAGGGCTTTATTTCTATGATGAAAATGTGGTTGAATATGCGAAAAGTATTAAGCCAAGCGCAAGAGGGGAATATGAGATTACGGATTTAAATCGTATTTATCTAGAAAATGGAAATTTAGAAGTAACATTACTTGGTCAAGGTTTTACATGGCTCGATACTGGTACGCATGAATCATTGGTTGATGCGACTAACTTTGTTAAAACGATTGAAACGCATTCACATAGAAAAGTAGCGTGTCTGGAGGAAATTGCTTATTTAAATCATTGGATTACTCAAGATGATTTAATCAAAGCTATAGAACTATATAGTAAGAATCAATATGGTAAATATTTAAAAGATGTTTTAGATGGGAAGTATCTGGATTAATGAAAGTAATAGAAACAAAAATACCAGGTGTATTGATTATAGAGACAGATGTTTTTGGTGATCATCGAGGTTATTTTAGTGAAACATATAATAAGCCCAAATATGAAAAACTCGGTATAACTTGTGAATTTGTTCAGGATAATATGTCTTTTAGTGCACAAAAAGGAACATTAAGAGGATTACATTGGCAAAATCCCCCTTATGCCCAAGCAAAGCTAGTATCATGTAGTAAAGGTAAAGTTATCGATGTGGCTGTGGATATACGAAGGGGTAGTCCAACTTATGGAGAGTGGGTATCAGTCGAATTAAGTGCAGAGAATCATCGACAAATTTTTATTCCTAGAGGTTTTGCACATGGATTTTTAACATTAAGTGATGATGTTGAATTTCGCTATAAAGTTGATAGCGTTTATAATAAAGAATCTGAAGGTGGGATGCGTTATGATGATCCTACAGTTAATGTTGATTGGGGCAGCTTATTGAATGGAATTGAACCTGTTTTAAGTGAGAAGGATCAATTGGGTCCAACTTTAGAGAATTCTAATAATCAATTTGTTTATGGAGGTATGTCATGAAAATATTAGTAACCGGTGGTGCTGGTTTTATTGGTGGTAATTTTGTCCATTATATGGTGAATAAATATCCAGAGGATATGATAGTCAATTTGGATTTATTAACATATGCAGGTAATTTAGAGACTTGTAAACCAGTTGAAGGGAAGCCTAATTACAAATTTGTAAAAGGAGATATAGCAGATAGAAAGTTTATTTTTGACTTATTTGAAAAAGAAAAGTTTGATATTGTGATTAACTTTGCAGCTGAAAGTCATGTTGATAGAAGTATTGAAGATCCTGAAAGTTTTGTGAGAACGAATGTTATGGGAACAACAACTTTATTGGATGCATGTAATCAATATGGTATCAAAAGATATCATCAAGTATCGACTGATGAAGTCTATGGTGATTTGCCATTAGATAGACCAGATTTGTTTTTTAGCGAAACCACGCCACTTCATACGTCTAGTCCCTATAGTTCTTCTAAAGCTTCAGCTGATTTGTTCGTTTTGGCTTATTATCGTACTTATGGGTTACCAGTTACTATTAGTCGTTGCAGCAATAATTATGGACCCTATCATTTTCCTGAAAAATTGATACCATTAATGATATCAAGAGCATTAGCTGATGAATCATTGCCTGTTTATGGTGATGGGGCAAATGTTAGAGATTGGCTTCATGTATATGATCATTGTGTAGCTATTGATTTAATTGTGAGAAAGGGAAGAGTTGGAGAAGTTTATAATGTTGGGGGACATAATGAAAGAACCAATTTAGAAGTTGTGAAAACTATTTTAAAAGCATTGGATAAACCTGAAAGTCTTATACAATTTGTAACTGATAGAAAAGGTCATGATAGACGTTATGCAATTGATCCTGCAAAACTAGAAAATGAATTAGGATGGAAACCAAAGTACAACTTTGATACAGGTATAAAGCAAACTATTGATTGGTATTTAAACAATAAGGAATGGTGGCAAAATATCTTATCTGGTGAGTATCAAAACTATTTCCAAAAAATGTATGTTGATAAAGGAAGAGTCAGTCAATGAGAATATTGGTAACAGGAGTAAAGGGACAATTAGGATATGATATTGTCAAAGCATTAAAAGAAGTAAATATTGAAGCTGTTGGTGTAGATATAGATGATATGGATATTACTGATGAGACATCAGTCAATACATGTATCACACAAGCACATGTTGATGCTATTATTCATTGTGCAGCATGGACAGCTGTGGATTTAGCTGAAGATGAAGTTGACCAATGCCGTAAAGTCAACAAAGATGGTACGGCTCATATTGTTAAAGTATGTCAAAAACTTAATTTACCTTTGATGTATTTTTCTACAGATTATATCTTTAATGGACAAGGGGAAACACCTTGGGATGAATATGGAGAAACGCAACCATTAAATGTCTATGGATTAACCAAATATGAAGGTGAAGTAGAAGTTAAAAAACTGCAAAAATACTTTATTATTCGTATTTCGTGGGTATTTGGTGTCAATGGCAAAAACTTTGTTAAAACAATGCTTCGTTTGGGCAAGGAAAAAGGAGAAGTCAATGTTGTCAATGATCAAATTGGTTCTCCTACATATACATATGATTTGGCTAAACTCTGTGTGGATATGATCCAAACACAGGAATATGGTATTTATCATGCAACTAATGAAGGTTATTGTTCGTGGTATGAATTCACTAAAGAAATTTATCGTATTGCAGGGATGAATGTCAAAGTGAATCCAGTATCATCTGATGCTTTTCCATCAAAAGCCAAACGTCCATCTAACTCACGTATGAATAAAACACAATTAGATAAACATGGTTTTAAACGTTTACCTTCATGGCAGGATGCCTTAAAACGTTATATCCCACTTATTAATGAATGAGATGTGCATTATGCACATCTTTTTATCATCAAAAAAGGAATTCACTTGAATTCCCCAATGGCATGAACTTAAGAAGTACCCTCAAATGAGAGGGTACCTCTTTCTT
>JAJQDJ010000256.1 GCA_021202205.1 Erysipelotrichaceae bacterium | reverse complement strand
AGACTCTTAGATTATACTATATTTACGCACACGGTGCAAATGAGGTTTTAATAAAAAAAATCGACAAATGTCGATTAACCTTTTAGTATTGTATGATGGTCAGCTGTTGAAATTGCTGTTAATTCCTGATTAGTAAGAACCTCTTCTAAATGTCTTTGTTTATAAATAATATATAGTAACTCTACTAAAAATTGTTGTGTCATAACATTACGCATACCTGCACCATAAATACGATGCTCCAAAGGTCCTGGTGAATGAAACAAAGGTATATCTGCAAATTTTTGCAGCATTGTTGTTTTATATGCCGTTACTGTAATAATTGTACAACCATTTTCTTTCGCTCTTTTAACTGGTCCTATTATATCTACATTATCACCAGAATGACTAATAGCCACAAGAACGTCCCCTTCTTTTAAAAATACAGAACGAATTTCTGAATAATGAATATCCGTAACATCTTCACACTCTCTACCAGCACGATTAAAAAAATAAGCAATCATTTGTGCTACATAACCCGAAGTCCCATGTCCCATAAAAACAAGATGATTGGCATCTTCTATGTAATCCACTGCTTTTTCTAATAACGCTTTATCATTAGCCAACAATGTTTGATTGGTTATTTCATTGATATCTTCCTGAAAATCAACAATAGGATCATGTTCATCTGAACTTTTATTATCTTTTAAAGGCAATGCCGCAATAGCCATTTTAAATTCAGCAAAATTAGCGTAACCCATTTTTTTTATAAAACGCATTGTTGTTGCTTCACCTATACCACATTTTGTTGAAAATTCACGCAAAGTCTGTGTAAAAATTTTGTCGGCATTATTAAGTGAGTAATCTGCCGCTTTCTTTTCTGATTTTGTTAGATTTTTATAATTACTTTTTATTAATAAATCTGCTGACATTTTTTTATTCATACACTACCTCTTTTCTTCCCACCTCATTATAAACTAAAAACCGTCTCATGACAAAGAATAATTATGTGATATTCAATATATTTTTTTAAGATCTTTCTTCATATAGATAACATCATCCATAGGATTATGATAATAAGCATCACATTCTTGAAATTCCAAATGCTAATAAAGATGTATAGCAGATGTTAGAGGTGTTATGGTATCCAATACCATTTCTTTATATCCATCTTGTTTTGCTAGTATGAGTAACGCATTCACCAACGCCTATCCAACACCTAAATATCTATATTCTTTTAATATATACAAACGTTTCATTTCACATTGATATTCACTAAAACGATAATACGCCACATAACCAACAATCTTATTATAGTATTAAAAACACAATTGTTATTTCCATTTAGACTAAAAAATCTGTAAATTTCTTTACAGATTTTTATGTATCGTAATTGAATTAATGAGATGTTTTGCTGCAACTGATAGTTTTCTATCTTTTTTATAATATATTCTGATTTTAGTAGTAATTGTTGGGGTAATATCGACAATACGAATTTTTGGGGTTGCAAGATATTCAATAGGTTTTCTCATTAATAATGATATACCCATACCTTTTTCTACTAAGTCAATAATATTTTCAGCACGTTGTCCTGTATAAGCTATGTTAGGTGTAAAATCAGCTTTTTGACATTCCTGACGACATATGTTATATAACAATGAACCAGGTTGTAAGAATAAGAAATCTTCAAATTGGATTTGTTCTAGAGTGATTTCTTTTTCATTCGCAAGAATATGATAGCTAGGCAGTACGGCAACCAAATAATCATCTTCATATGGAATTTTGGCGAATTCGTCATCATCCTCTTCATCTTCATCACGGATAAATGCAAGCTCACATTTATTTTGTCGAAGAAGATCTTTAAGTTGTGCAGATTCACCTTCAATGAGGTTAACAGAATAATTTTTGTTTTGTTTTTTAAACTCCATAATTTCATCAGTAATGTGGTAAGGAGCCATGACTGGTATAGAACCAATAATAATAGTATGTTTGATGCTTTCAGTTTGATTATTGAGTGCCGTAGTATATTGATATTGTATATCAGCTATCTGCTTAGCATATTCTAACATGATTTCACCATATTGATTCAAATGAACACGTCTAGTTGTACGATCGAATAGTGGAACACCTAATTCTCTTTCTAGAGCCTTTATATGTTTAGACAGTGTTGATTGTGACATAAACAATGTATCAGCTGCCTCCAAATAATTCTCAGTTTGTGCTAATACGACAAACTCAGCCAAATATTGAATTTCCATTTCAACACCTCTTTTCAATCAAATAACTTATTTTTTATTATTCTTGTGGAATTTCTAATGCATCTGCATCTTTAGCAGGACCAATGATCAATGAGAATATTAACGCTAATATAAATGTTACTACAGCACCAATACAAAGTCCAATGAATCCCATATCAATACCATTTGGATTAATGAAACAAGGCAAACCTAATATACCAGAAGCACCCATAGAATATAACTTAGCACCAGCAAAACCTGTAATCATAGAACCAATACCAGCAGCCAGGAATGAAGATACCATTAATTTCTTTCTAGGAATCAATACACCATATAATGAAGGTTCCTTAACACCAAAGAATGTAGAAATCAATGCTGGAGCAGCCATGTTTCGATCATCAACTGATTTTGTACGAATAATAAATCCAATAACTGAACCCATAGTAGCTAAAGCTCCAGAGAAAATTAATGGGTTAATATAATCATAACCATAAGTAGCAATGTTGATATTGAACATCATGATAATAGGTATATGTAAAACAAACACAACTAAAATTGACCATAATGAACCAATAACCAAACCAGCTAAACCTGTATTAATATTAATAACAAATTCGAAGAATTGTGCTAATAAGCTTTGTAACATTAAGGCTACTGGACCAATAACTAACATACCTAATGGGAATACAACTAAAATAGTCACAAATGGTACAGCGAATGAACGAATAACAGATGGTGTTTTCTTCATCATAAACTTATAAATTAGACTTGCTACATATACAATAAGGATAATAGGAATAACTGATCCAGAATATCCGGCACCTGGTAATAATACTGGTAATCCACAGAATGTTGTATAAACAGCAGATTCAAAGATTGTACCACTAAATACATAATACAATGCTTCATTACTAGATAATGCTGAAATGCTAGAATAGCATAAAGCAGCACCTAATACGATACCATAAATTTCTTTAATACCAAATTTCTTAGCAGCAGACCATCCTATAGCAACTGGGAAGAATGTAAACAATGCATCACCAATCGCATAAAGAATAATATAAGTTCCACTATCAGTACTAACAACACCTGTTAAATTCAATACTACTAACAAGGCTTTAATCACCACTAGCAGCCAATAATGATAACAATGGCTGGAAAATACCTGTCATTAGGATCAAGAATCTAGAGATTGGATCACTAGCTGTATTCTCTTGGGCTTCATTATTACTTGCACCTTCATCTGCACTTATACCAGCAATTTGTAAGAATTGATCATAAATATCATCAACAGCAGTTCCTACAACAACTTGATATTGTCCACCAGTTGAAATAATTTGAATAACACCCTTTGTTTTTTCTAATACTTTTGTATTAGCTTTACTTTCATCCTTTAATTTAAAACGTAAACGAGTGATACAGTGAGTGACTGATATAATATTATCTTTTCCACCTACGTTTTCTAATATTGTCTCACATAATTCTTGATATTTCATACCTTTTTCCTTCTTTTTTTCTTGTTTTTTACCTTCATAAGTAACAAGACACGTATTTCCTTGTTGAATATCACTATTAACATTACTCAATGACACATCAAATTCAGCACCATTTGTAAGTACCATTGCAGTAATAAGATCTATATTGTTTTCTTTCACAAATGCACGATCGATTTTTAATAAAGGTGTTCCAACCTTTACATTTTGACCAACATTAACAAGGCTTTCAAAACCTTTTCCACCTAAGTTGACTGTTTCAACACCAACGTGAATAAGAACTTCTAAACCTTCATTGCTTGTTAAACCTATTGCATGCTTTGTTTGTGCAACAACAGTTACACTACCATCACAAGGTGAATAAATCGTATCGCCTTCATATCTTAAGGCTACGCCTTCACCCATAGCTTTGCTCGCAAATAACTGATCAGGAATTTCACTTATATCTAAGCATTTCCCTGTTACAGGGGCAACAATTTTTGCTTTTGCCATATTTAAACCTCTCTCTATTTTTTTTAATGATTGTGATACTTGAATATACTTCTCTATCATTTTTTCTGGTTCCCCTTTAGGCACACGGCAGCCTACCGTTTCAAATGATAAACCATATTCGCTTGCTGGCAAGAAATATTCATAGTATCCATTTGTATAGCCACTAATAATGGCTAAATCTTCATAACTCTCTTTTAATTGAATACCAAATGCTGATCCTAATTCACCTGGGAATGCAAATAATTGCAATTTCCCTAATTGGAATACCCAACCCTTGGCATCTAAATGAAATGAATGAATATTGAATGTTTTTGATAAATCTTCAATTTCATGTTGAATAAATTCTATTTGTATTGGATCTGTTTCTTTTTCTAACTTTTTTTCATACTTATCAATTTCATCTTGTATTTCAGCATGTACAAATTCCATATGATGATGAATAGTATGGAACAATGTTTGATAAGATATATCCCCTAATTCAACTTCTTTATCTACATCAATTTGTGCTATTTCCTTAGCTACGCCACTAGAAACACGTTCCAATTCTTCAAAACCTTTGCCTTGACGATCAAAGTGATTACTACAATCTCCAGCAGCTCCAACAATCATAGCTGGATAAAAACCAAAATCATCATAAAGCTTATTGCTAACGCTACCCTCAAAATCTGCAGATAAATAAGTATTACCTGGTCTGATAACTGTTGAATGAACTGCCCAATTAACAATACCTGCAAAAGGTCTTCCTTGCTTATCAAAGAATTTCAAAACAATTACTTCATTATCAGCCAATTCACCTTCATGAACACGATTACTAAAATATCCTGTAATAATCTTCTTACCATATTTGGCTGTTGCTTCTTGTTTATTATCTATACAATTTTCATAGCATTGCATCATACTATTAACAAAGAAATCATAATATTCTTGATCGAATTTTTTTGTATACCAGCTTTTATGATAAGATACAATAGATGAATGATCATGAGTGGCACAAAGTAAGATAGCATCTCTTTCTATATGATATTTATCAGCCATAAGTGTTTTGACATCTTCAACCATATCTTCTTCAAATTCTAAGACATCAGCAGATAACACAAATTCCTGTTTTCCATTATTTTCAAATAATAATGCATTCATATAAATATCATCATGGATACCACTCGCAGGATGCATTCTATTCTCTGCTCTATATCCTATTAAGTAAAACTCTTCTTTTGTTGGAGAAATACAACATCTTGCATATCCTATATTCATTTGTCATCCATCCTTTCTTCTAAATATTTAACTGTATCATTGATAAATTTTTCTGCAGATCCTCTTGCATACATTGAATTCATCGCTTCATAAGTATAACGATCGTACGAAGTCGCATCACTCATGTATTTTGATCCACCATTCACCAAAGTGAATACCATAGTCATCGGGAATGGTGATTTTTTCTTTAGTGTCTCAGCAGTGACACTTGATAATTCTGGAGTAACTCCAATAATAGCCAAATGATTTAAAATAACCACTTCTACTTTTAAAGAACGATCAATATCTGGTTCATAGACATAATTTTGTGTTGGTTTAATATCTCTCATATTAGCAGGTATTTTTTGACCTTCTAAAGTGATATTAAAACTCGATATATCTAATTTTTCATCATGAATACGTGTTGTAATTTTTTCATTAGCGATAATAATCTGATTTGCTAATTTTTCACCCAAAGCTTCAACAAAAGTAAATCCTTTATCTTGAATATCTTTTTCATGGATATAACCAAAACGATCGATAATGTTGTGTTTTGTTTTAAATATTGGTGCTTGATCAGCAGCTGCACCAACAACATATAAAGCAACACAGTTATCATATTGTTCTTCAATCATTTGACAAGCTATACCTGTTAAGTCACTTGTGACTTCCTTGTATCCTGATTCTAAAGTAGATCCATCCATAATAGATGATTGAACATCATAACTATATAATATAGCGATAGGATGATGATATTTATCA
Source organism: Erysipelotrichaceae bacterium (assembly GCA_021202205.1). Taxonomy (GTDB): domain Bacteria; phylum Bacillota_I; class Bacilli_A; order Erysipelotrichales; family Coprobacillaceae; genus JAJQDJ01. Next base: position 12,041 of record JAJQDJ010000256.1, on the reverse strand, counting down.
TCAAATCTAACAATTGGTACTGATTTATCCGATGGACCCAAATCGTTCATGCCAATCCACCATCCTTGTGGTGTACTCACATCACGATTCACATTAACTGAACAGTAACCATTACCAACTCCTAGAGATGCTTCCTGAAGATTGTCTATAGCTTGATGTAAAGCATCTAATGTACAATCTTCTAAGATTTTTTGATACATATCATTTTTTTCTTTTAATGATGGATCCTTTTCTAAAGCATTGATTGATCTTAGATGTGGAGAAGAAAAGGTATGTGTAACACAAATCCAAACTTGTTCCTTGCTAATATTTATATTTGTTGATATTAATTCTTTTAATGCTTCTATTTCATATTGTTGTATAGATGTCATCTCTAAAGATACAATGACAAATTTCGCATTTGATTCAATAAGCAGGACTCTAACATGTAAATCATGATGAACAGCTATGTAATTTTCAATCGGGAAGAAATTTTTTGGAAATATTAATGTTGATTTACCCGCCCCAGCTTTTAATGTGTGTAACATAACATACCCCTCTCTCTTAATCTATTTTATAAATTCTCTTAGCATTATCACATAAAATAAGTTGTTTGTCTTCATCACTGATGTTTAATTTTTCAATAAATTCTACGCCACCAGTCATCCATTCTTTTCTAACAGGATATGATGAACCATAAATAATATGATCAGCACCTAATACTTTGACAGCACATTCCAAACAATCTTCACACCAAGGTTGGGCATGGGATGTTTCGAAATAAATATGTTTCTTAAATTGATCGAATATATTTGTTTGATTTGTTTCAAATCTTTGAACAGCTTCATTTGACTTAGATTGTTTTGGGAACATCATCGTAGCAATGGCAAAAAAGCCACCACCCAAGAATGAATGAACAAAAGTTAAATTTGGATATTTATCAAAAAATCCACTAAATAATTCTCTACAGATAGCCGTTGTTTGATCCACACAACGACCATAAGAACGTCTTAAATTATTGTAATCATACAGACTATTATATTCAACAGGTACAGGGGTATGATGAACATAAACAGTAACTTCTCTTTCATTCAATTTTTTAAAGAATGCAGCAAATATTTCTGAATCCAAATACTTATCTCCATAATGAGCACACATTTGAATTCCTTTCATGCCTAATTCATTAAAACAACGATCTAACTCATCAAAAACAGCTTGAGATGCATATGGTGGTACAACCGCTAAAGGAACTAATCAGCCGTGACTTTCTTTAGCATATCGATACATACCATCATTAAATCTCTTACACATATCCAAACTCATCCACTCATGACATCCTGGTAATTTCAAAACTGATTTTTCAATACCAGATTGATCCATATCAGCAAGCATGGTTTCAAGTATGTAATCATTTTGAATATAGTTTAGATTTTGATAACCAGTTGGTTTTTCGATAACAATTTGTTTTAAACCAGAAGGTGTTTCTTGCATGTATCCATGAATATCATAATATTCTGGCATTTCTGATAAAAATCTTTCAGCTAAATCTTTATCCTTAAATATGTTCTCATCAAACCAATATACATTAGTATCAATTGCCATTTTGACCTCCTCCTTTCTACAATCTTATTTTATTACTTTTCTCACACCGTTAGCAATTCGAATTACGGCCCCATTTATTCTCAAAATGCATAAATAAAAAAGAACCTTTTCAAAGTTCTTTCTTCATATAGATAACATCATCCATAGGATTATGATAATAAGCATCACATTCTTGAAATCCTAAATGCTGATAAAGATGAATAGCAGATGTTAGCGGTGTTATGGTATCCAACACCATTTCTTTATAGTCATCTTGTTTTGCTAGTATGAGTAACGCATTCACCAACGCTTGTCCAATACCTAAATGTCGATATTCTTTTAATACATACAAACGTTTCATTTCACATTGATATGCTCTAAAACGATAATAAGCTACACAACCAACAATCTTATTATTAACTTTAGCAGCTAAGATACGACCATGAGGATAAACATATTTTTCTTTTAGATCACTTAATTCCTTGTCTAAATTTTGAAACGACAAATCCCTGTTAAGTTCTTTTGTATATATGATAATCAATTTCTTAATATCTTCTAGATAATCACTACCATCAATAATTTCATATGTTTTCATAACGATCAATTTCTTTCTTTATCCATTCCATAATTATTCTTACTACAAAATCCTGTTGCTTTTGATTCAATTCAACACCTTTTTCTATCTTATGCCACTTATACAAACAGCCTCTGCAACATGTCGCTGTCGCATGTTGGGCAATAAAGACAGGATGAGATTTCATTGGTGTTTGTTTGCCATCATTGGGTATATAAGCAGGTGCTAATCTTTGGACAATAAAGTCTCTTGCATGGCTTTCTATAACATCTAATCCTTTATCATAACAATATTGAATATCTTTTTCTTTTAAATGAAAACTACTTCTAAATTTTGATTGAGATAAAGCATTGAGTTTATAATCAATTAGTTTTTTTCCTTTTTCATTCATACGCATCACTAACTACATTATAGTATTAAAAATGGGATTAATCAATTAATCCCATTTTAAGAAATATTTTATGTCCATATTGCATGGCTATTTTAAGACATAGTGAATATATAAGCATGGCTATAATTGTACCTTCTCTAACAGTCCATGTTTGATTTGTTAAAACACAAACCAATATAACCAATACTATACAAATGACATCAACGCTTTGTCTAATATGAGTGAACTCAAAATGTGTGACTTTGGATAATTCTTTACAGAATCCCTCCAAGGCAAACGTAATAATATTTAATTCCATCAAGCCACCTACAAATATAGCCATTAATACATAAGCTAAAGCCAAGCATATAATTCTTACAACATATGAATTGATATCAAATACCAATACAGTATACAATACGAAATTTACAACATATCCAAATTAGAAACTAACTACTAATTGGAGAAAGTTATTAATCTTAAAATTCTTTCTTAAAATAACCAATTCTCCTAAAACACACAAACTATTAAATACAAATCCACATGTTCCAGCTTGTATTCCTGTAATATTGCTTGTTAATTGTGCTACGGCATCCCATGCGCCAACTCCAACTGCTGCTTTCATTGACAAAGCACAAGCTGCACCATTACATGCAACTAAAATAAGCATGGCAACCAATTGTTTATAATTCTTCATTTGATAACCCCTCAATCTAAGTTATATTTATATCATATTTATTGAATATTATCTCTTATTTACAAAACAAGAAAAATTATTCTTCACTTCTAATAGTCCAACGCATCTTTGTGGATTTGGCACGAGGATTGGTATAGCATTCCTCTTTGGAGGCACGTATGACCTTACGTGATACATCGCTATATACACCCAGGTTTTTCATTTCTTTAAAAGCTTTCTTAACAATACGATCTTCACCAGAATGGAATGTTAATATAACTACCTTACCATTTGGTTTTAATACAAAAGGTAATTTATCCATAAGCTGTTCCAAAGCATCAAATTCTTTGTTCACTTCAATACGTAATGCCTGAAATACTCTGGCACATGATTTTTTAACTTCATCCTTTGTATGTTTTGATAAGGTTTTTTCTATTATTTTTGTTAGTTGAGTGGTTGTTGTGATTGTTGAGGATTTGTTGTAGGAATAGATGTTTCTAGCTATTTCCTTGGCATAGGGTTCATCGGCATTTTCTATAAGGATGGTTTCAATTTCATCCATGGATAATTCTTGTAATAGCTGTGAAGCTGAGACGCCTGCATTGGGATTTAGTCTTAAATCTAATGGTCCTTCTTTTTTATAGGAAAAGCCACGCTCAGGATTATCAATCTGCATCGATGAAACACCTAAATCTGCTAAAACAAAATCAAACAATCCAACTTCATTTGATACTTTATCTATATCTTTAAAATTACAATGAATAATACTTAAATAATCTTCATTATAACCTTTATCAATGAGTCTTTGTTTTGTCTTTTCACTTTCTATTGAATCAATATCCAATGCATACAAATGGCCAGTATGATTGAGTATTTCTAACATCTTCAATGTATGTCCACCATAACCCAATGTACAATCCAACCCTATTTGACCTTCTTGAATATCAAAGAATTCTAATATTTCATTGACCATAATAGGTATATGCATACCTACAGGTGTACTCCCTTTACTGATTACCTTATTTATTGTCTCTGGATATTTATCGGGATTGAGTTCTTTATATTTTTCATCATATTTCTTAGGATATTTACCCTTATAACGTTTTCTTCTTTTATGTTCCATTGTCTTCACCGTCATCATTATATCAAAAATATCATACGTAATCACTATAATTATATAATTGCATTATGCATATATTTAAATATATGATATAATGTTTGCAAGGAGGCATTAAATGTTAGAAAAATTGATTTATCCATCTATATTTTTAAAGGAAGATGATGGTATTACCATTACTTTTCCTGATTTACCAGGTTGTATTAGTTGTGCTTATTCATACGAGGAAGCTTATAACAATGCTAAAGAAGTCCTAGAATTATATTTAGAGGATTATGTTGATTCGTTTCCTAGACCATCAAAAGTTGAAGATATTCATTTAGAAAAAAATGAAGACATTGCACACATCGAATTAGATATGAAGAGTATTTAAAAAGCATCCATTAAAGGATGCTTTCCTTATTAGTCTAAGTCAGTACCTTTTATTTATACCTTTTTAATGATTTTTTAGATTGTAAAAGCATTGATTTTAAGCATATTTTTTGATTTATCGATATTTATATTTTTTGACGTTTTTTGGCATCTGTCGTCCATTTGTCGTCCACAAAAAAAGACCTACCCTCTAATGAGAGTAGGTTTTAATATACTTTTTATCGAACCAATAAGATTCATTTTCATAACGAACGCATATTGATTCCTCGTTTTCTTCTATGACTTGCAGTGGTCTGGAATAAAACCATAGTTGCATTTGAGTATTGTCAATTGTTGGTGCTTTGTACTCAATAAGAACATACTCCATTTTTATGGTTTAACAAGCTTTCCTTTTTAGCTAACTTGATTAGTGCTAAGTTTTGAGCAGATGTCCCAGTATAGCTTGAATAGCCATTAACTTTAGCGACTGGTTTACATTTTGTGTAGCTACCATAGTATTTGTTAGGAACACCAATAGCTTTAAATACTGTATCAATCTTTGTTGATGTACCAGTGTATTTTGAATAATAGCTAACTGATGATGTCGTGCTTGAAGTAGTACTTGTTGAACTACTGCTAGAACTTGTACTTGATGAAGTATTATCAGTTGTATAAGGACATTGTGCCCAGTATTGCCAATTGCTTGATTTATAAGTGCTTTTTACAACCCCACTTGAATGACCTTTAGCTTCATATACATATCCACTTCCATCATAAACACCAACATGAGTGATCTTTGATGTTGATGTACCCTTGAAAACTAACAAGCCTTTTGTCTTCGGAAAACTAGAGATAGTTCCCTTAGTCTTAGCAGCTGCATACATGCCACTTGCGTTTTTATCCTGTGCAGAATTATATGTAGGTGTTGCAGTTGCACTGTTTGACCATAGGTATAGGTAGCCATTAATCAACCCAACGCAATCATGTACTCTTTTGCCATACTGTGACGTAAAATCATTTGCAGTATAATAGCTTGGGTATTGTGCCTTTTTGCTTTTATACAAGCTTGCACTTGCTGTTTGGCCAAATGTACCATACCAGTATGGTTTTCCTACTTGTGCCTTTGCATAACTTACTAAACCGCTATTTGTTTTTGCCATAATTATTCCTCCTCATTACGATTTTTAATTCTTGGTAACTCTAATACTTTTTCATAAGCAACACCTGCTCTATGGTTTCCACCAATGGCTTGATAAGGCTGATATAAATATTCTAGCTCGTCAATCTCTTCTGGAGTGACATTACCTATCATTAATATTAGATTACACTTCTTTAAAATTGTTTGATGCAAGATTGCTTTTTCAGCATTCTCAATCTTTTGTAAACGTTCCTCTGTTTTCTTTTTGTTTTGTCTTAGTCCCACAATATATGTACATAGCGAACCCACAACAAAAGTGAATAGAGGAGTTAAAATCATACTTAAAATATTCATTAAATTATTACTCCTCTAACAATTTAAGCTCCTTAACAGCAGCCTCGATTAATATATCAATCTGTTCGGATGTAATGTCAATTCCATGATCATTCACCCATTCAGTGACATAAGCAGTTGCAGTCATTTTCTTTTCGTCGTTATCTTCTAATGTCTGTTGCATTGCGTAGACAACCGAATTAATAAAGGATAACAATGTTTCATAGTTAGATGTTCCCATGTTTTCCTTGATTGCAGGAACAATATATCTTGCAACTACAACAATTGCGATGCTAACAATAGCTTCCAAAATAATCATAATAATATCATTCATTTAAAATCTCCTCCTCGTAAGTCATTTCAGTGTCATCAACATTGGGAAAGTCCATGTGAGCACGCTCACCTTTATTTTTTGCGATAGCGTGCTGGACACTATTTTTTTATCATCCATATAGCTCTTCCAGCAGTAAGAGGTACTGAAACAAGCTCTGTCACGTTATACCAAATAGAGACATCACATAAAACTACAGTAGCATAGATAGCCATTACTGTTTCAACAACAATAATGGTTATCCACGCTATTACCATGACAGTTATAAATAAATCGCTTAAATAACATATAAATGATTTGTTAAGTTTCTCTCTGAATTTACTCATTTACAATCTCTCTTAAAATCATCATGTCCTGGATGCTAGGGTTTAAAATATCCATCTCAGACATAGTCAACGGAGTAACTTCGGACTCGCATTTAAGCAATTCCTAGAAGTCTTCATTATCAGTTGAGATTTGTCCATCTTCTCCCTGCTCCTTGATGATTTTGTTAAGCTCCATATCAAATGTTGCTTTGACATCGTAGTAACGCTTTGCTACATCCGTAACTGCCCATTTCTTAGTGATAGTGTTAGCACGGTTATAGCAATTCTCCATAGCGTTACATACAGCCATTAACATTCCGTTATTAATTTTCATTTGTTTCTCCTTTCAAATCTTCTATAATATCAGTTAAGTTCTCGACTAATGATTCGAGTTCTGTAACTCTAGTCTTTAGTTTTTGTATTTGTGACGTATTCAATGCGACAAATTCTGTATAGATAAGATCATGCTCTTCAGTGATGCCTTGGTCTAGTAAGTAATTAGTAGCACTACCATATACATCATTAACATTACCGTCTTCGTCTTCTTCAGTTTCTCTTTCAGTGATTTCAGAGATGTTTACTCCGCCGAAATCTTTAGTTGTGAGTCCTGCGGTTTCTAATGCTTCTTCGACTTCTTGAGAAATTTAACCGAAGTGATGTCTTCCTGAACGTCCTAGGATGTATTTAAATGCAGTAGGATTAAGGTTATCGAAGAATGTGTCATATGCATCGCTACTTAATGAAATAAAATCTTTCTTAAGATTCTTATCAGATAATGTTGTAGTTCCAGAAGAATTTGTGTACCTGCATGTCTGACCTCTGATCGTAGTAATAGTTGCATAACTTGAGGAACCAGACCAACCTAAATAACTTGATAAACCGTTGTAATTGGCTTCTACTAAGTTGTGAGGAGAGCCATCAGCCCAATAACAATAAATTACACGTGAAGTAGAAGACGTATTGGTTGCAGCATAGCCAATACGATAACTACCAGCAGAATTGATGGTTGCTTGTGACGTAGTATTTCCAGCTGTATAAAAATTAACAACTCCACCATTTGAATAGAGATGTACATTACCACCACTTGTGTTCGCCTGATCTCCAATGACGATATTATTCGAAGCAGAACAATAAATCAATGATTGCAATGCCCCACTGGTGTTTGGTTGTTCAAGAGGTGTAGCATTTGCACCAAGTCTAATATAACCAGTAAGGGACGTACTCGAATTAAAACTTGAAGTATTATTCAAATAAATATACCCAGGATTGCTTGAAGAAGTTCCTGCGATGATTTATAACTGCCCAGTACCGCTATTTATAATCCTAGCAGTATAATCTGAAGTTGAGTTTGCATAATGGAAGTCGATGTATGGGGAAGAAGCATGAGAGAGTTCTATTCTACCGTCTGAGAAAATACCAACACCAGTATTTCCGTCCGCACTTCCAGATTTACTAGACCCAACATAAAAATGTGTACCATTTCTACTATAAGAAGAATATACTCTAAACGAATTAGTCCAGGCTCCAGTTCCACCTGCCCAAGCTAGAGCAAAATATGATGTCGAACAATATGTTTGAGCATAGTATGCAGTAGCATTTGAAGGGAAGAAAAATATTGAACTAACATCAGATGATGTACAATATATGCGTCCATTAGTAGTCAACTCTACACCAGCAACACCATCAGTCGAACTTGTTTTAGATGCTGAGCTGGATATAAACATAGTTCTATTGCCACCAATAAGTGAATCCGTGATTTTCCAATAAGTCAAACTAGAGCTTCCGCCTTGTACATATGTATAACTATTTTCATCGGAATATATTTGCCATCTATTAGCGGTAGCATCCCAGTTCCCTCTGTTATAATGTCCCGAACCTATACCAAACTGTATAACATATCCGCTAGTTGTATCACTGGCAATAAAGTATGGTGAACTCTTCATAACGTAAATTGAATAAACACTATTAACTGTACTACTAGAAGTAGGGAGCATACCAAACCCAATAGCTTTACCATCAGGATAAACAGCAATTGGCATGACGTATGGTGCAGCTAAGGTCTTGCTAACACTTTTGCTTAAACTAGCACTGTCGGTAACTTTAACCGTAACGGTTGTGGCATTTGCACTGACTTTTACAATCGCTGTAGATGTGCCACTTGTACCACTTGTAGATATAGTAGTAGTGCTCGAAGCAGTAACCGTGATAGAGCTAACAGAGTAATAACTACTTTCATTAATACTCCAGCTAATAGCAATATAAGCGTAATATTCACCTGATGCATTGCCAGTTTGACTAATTGTGGAGTCATCTGAATCGGCACATCTGTATAAGCTTGTGATACTAACATTTGGTGCTGTGTGAGCTAATTCCCATACTGCATAATATGTTTTGGAGCTTGTTCCGACTGTTACAGATGAAGAAGTAGTGTATGTAGCACTTGTAGCAGATGATGACGTACTCCAACCCAGGAAGTTGTAATTCGTTCTGGTAGGAGTTGTGACGCTGCTAAACTTAAACGTTGAACCATAAGTTACAGTTTTAGTAGTGGTTGAGCTACCACCGTTCGCATTGAATGTATATGTATAGCTGTTAACAGTCCAAATAGCATATAACGTAACAGCCGAGTTTGCTGTATACGAGCCACCCGAGCTATAACTAGTACCTGTGCCGCCCGAGGCTGTATTCCAGTTCTTGAACGTGTATCCAGTTCGAGTTGGTTTAGTTGAACTCAATGTCAACGTAGTTCCATACCATTTCGTTTGAGAACTTGGAGCACCACTACCATTATTTGCATTGTAAGAAATAGTATAGCTTGTCTTAGCAGATACGGTGAATGATGAAGTACCAGACCTTGTACCTAACGTAGTTCCATTCCAAGTCGCACTACCCCAAGCAATTGAGACACTAGTAGAAATAGTCTGACTTGAAGTAGTCTTGCTAATAGTGGTTGTACCAGTAGCGATAGTGAACGTTGTTTTATAGCCGACAGTTACTGCAGAACTATAGACAGTAGTACCATTAATCTTAGCTGTAACAGTCTTTTGCAAGCTTGTTTTCATTTTGTGGAGCCATCAATAGTTACATACTTCAGTGTCCATGCGACAGTTGCAGAGGTATTGCCGTTGCTAGAAATAGATGTCGTCAATGTGACTCTCGGACATTCACTCGATACGACACTCGATGTTGCTGTTGCCATTCCTATTCATCCTCCTTTACCAATACAAAATATCCATTTATGTTTATCCAACTGAAATTGTTAAACAAATTTAATTCCGAATTGATAGTCATAGTATCAACTTCAGCTTCAGTAATCCATAATTTATTATCCGAAATATAAGCTACAGTGTTATCTCCTTCAATGAAAGAAATCTGGTCATTTGTGATTCTTAAACTGAAATCTGATTCACTCGTGCTTAGTGAAATATATGGAGTACCGTTATCGTCACCTAATATAATATGAGATACAACACTCTGCATTTCGGTAGTTAATGATTCAAGTGCCTCAATATTTTCTATAGCACCAATTACATCCACATAACAGAATGTATATGTAACTTCCTCTGAAACATCCTCAAGAACTTCTTTTTCAACTTCTTCTCCAGTTTCTTCATCAGTAGTTGTAACCGTAGATGTTACAGTAGACGTGATTATAACTGTGGTAGTATAAACCAATAAACCATCAAGAGTATAACTACCCTCTTGCACTGAAACTACATTATCATCTGAAATATCAATAGTAGCATCGATCACTTCATACACAGTAGTAGCAATAATTTGATTGCCATTTTCGTCGTAGATATAAACACCTTCACTAGTCATTAAATATCCATCGTCATCAACCGTATAATCATCTTCGCTAGCTTCCTCTACTATATAAGTGTAAGTACCACCAGTAACAACCTTAAACATTGAATTAAATGTTAATGCTAATTCACTATTTGTGAGCTGTAAAGTGCTATAAATATACTCTAATGCTCTAAAAATAGATAAACCAGTTATAGAGTCATCTGCATCTTCTGAATATTCACCGAGTTGCTTATATATAGCAGTCAAATCATTTGATAAATTATTAACGGTAGTATTAGTACTAGTAAGACTATTACTCAATTCATCGACCGAACCAGAAACTTCATTTGCAGTATTTAAAGCTTCAGTTGCGACTTCACTTACAGAATTCATTGCTTCTGTTATTGTGTCAGATTGGTCATTGACCTCATACCAGCCTTCTTCTGTAACTTCTGTTTCAATTACTTCTCCAGTATCATTGCCTTCATCGTCAAGAACAGATTCGGAAATTGTATAAGTATAACTTGAATACGTTTTAAGAACATAAGGAACTGAAGACGTATCCAGCCATAACTTAGATGTATCTTCTGGTTCAGTGTCGCTTGTGATTACATTATCCTTTCCCTCTGCTCCAATGCATGAAACAGTAGAATCCTCTGAACCATCACCATATGTAACGACAATGCTTAACCAGATATAAGTACCTTCTTCTAGTTCTGGACAAGTTTCATAACATTCAGTAGGTTCTGTAGTACTAGAATCAGATTGACCGTATGATATAGTTGTTTTAACTACTACCTTTTCCAATCCGTCAGACAATTCATCCAATGCATCGGCAATATTCTTACCAGTCGACATGTATAGACTCTCAACACTGATTTCTAATTTATAGTTACCATCTTCATCATAGTAACCTTTTACATAGCTACTAGAGTCACCAAAGTTAAACTGACCTTTATTGTCCATATAGATACCAGTTGTAGTAGCATCTATAGTGCCTTTAGCTTCAGAACGTATAGCATCTTCATCAATAATGAATCCACCAATAGTAGCATCAAATGCGTATAAATCAGTGACATAGATTTTGTCAGCAGAAACAGATTGAGCGATTAGGATAGTACCACTAAGAGAGTTGTATTCTGTCTGTTCAGCACTAACGGTTACACCGTCTGTATTTAACTTATAAAATAAACCATCTTCACCTTTTAACACAATTGAGTTAGCATAAATCGAATCTGCTTCGAATGTTACAGCATGAAGTGTACCTGTATACGTACCATCTTCTGCAATCACAACTTCAATAAAGCCTGTTTCAGCATATAAAGCTGTAACAAATTCTTCTCCTATCCAAGCATAATCTGTTGTTAGATAATTATTTTTTATTGATTCGGCTGTTAAATAATATGTGTCAAGATATTCAATTGTTGCATAATCAGTAAATAGATTGTATGCGTCAAATAGCGAGGTGGGACATCCAATAAGGTATGGTATGCTATA
>JAJQDJ010000287.1 GCA_021202205.1 Erysipelotrichaceae bacterium | reverse complement strand
AAAGAAAGAGGTACCCTCTCATTTGAGGGTACTTCTTAAGTTCATGCCATTGGCCGATGGATAATCGGCCTTTAACGCGCGTTTATATAAGTATATCCTGGGCATGCAACATGACATACTGTTGCATGTGCAAAAACAATGATTTTGCCAATAAGATAAATCCCTTTCTTCGATTTTTGATGTTATTGTTTAAGCACCGATCTTTAAAGACAAGTCCATTATATAACATATCTCTTGTCAATAATTGTTGAAATAGAAAATAACATAAAAATTTCCAAATCTTTTAAAAATTCCTTTATTTTATGTTACACTAGAGATGGTAGGTGATTTTATGAAAATTGGTAGTCAATCATTAATGCAAAAATATGATCAGGCATTATTGGATTATGGTTATAATATCGTAGAATTGGTTGATAAAGCTAGTGATTGCTTGTTAAAACACATGCATAAACAAAGTTATAGTTTTTTGTGCGGTCCTGGTAATAATGGTGCTGATGGATTGTCATTAGCTATTAAGTTATGTAAGCAGAATAAAGAAGTTCGTGTTTATATTTTTGATGATGGTTATAAGCTTTCACAAGCTAATCAATATTATCTTAATCAATGCTATGAAAATCATATGAAAGTTACTTTATTAAGTGATGATAATATGTACGATGCAATAGAAGAAATGAAACAAACACAGATCATTGTTGATGCTATGTTTGGCTTTGGATTAAATAGTTCTCCTAGGGGACTATACGCATCAATAATTGAACAAATTAATCAATTATATGATAACGAAATTATTGCAGTCGATATTCCTACAGGATTAGATTGTAATAGTGGAAAACCTTATCAAAGTGTTGTATTTGCTTCAAAGACTATATCATTGACAGCTTATAAAGATGGTTTTTTAAATCCTGATAGTAGCTTTTTTACTGGTAAGGTTATAGTCGAAACCTTAGATGCAAAAGATATGAGTGATAAGGTTGGTTTATATGAATATGCTGATGAAGATATGGTAAAAAATATTATCAAAGAAAGGAAATATGATGGCCATAAAGGTGATTATGGTAGAGTTGCATTAATAACTGGATGTAGTGACTATAAAGGAGCTTCACTTTTGAGTGCCAAAAGTTGTGTTTATAGTGGCAGTGGTGTGGTAACAGTTATAACGGATGAAAAAGTCATTGATTCTTTAACCTCTTTCTGTCCTGAAGCAACAACCCAAAAAAGACCACTTATATTTAGAAAGGAAGATTTTATCAAATATCAGGCAATTCTTATAGGTTGTGGTTTAGGACAAAGCATCGATAGTTATCGTTATGTTAGTGATGTTTTAACGTTAACATACCAGCCATTGGTTATCGATGCGGATGCATTAACTATTCTTTCTTCTAATATGGAATGGCTTAAAGGACAAAATCGCAGTATTATTTTAACTCCACATATGGGTGAATTTAAACGCTTGTGTGATTTCGATGAAAAAACTGATATGCTTTCTACAGCATCAAATTTTGCAAGACTCTATCATGTCATATTGGTATTAAAAGGACCTCATACAATTGTTACGAACGGTTATGAATCTTATCGTATTTCATCAGGAAATAAAGCTATGTCAGTAGGTGGTATGGGTGATGTTTTGGCTGGTATGATTACAAGTTTTGTTGGTCAAGGTTATAAACCTCTTGACGCGGCTATTCTTGGGGTTTATCTTCATGGTAAGGCAGGAGATAAACTTGCCCAAAATAACTATAGCGTTATTCCTTCAAAACTCATTGAAACTATACCTTCTACAATGTATGAATTATTACATGCTAAAGGCTGATTTTTTGATCAGCCTTTTAAACGTATGATGGTAATATTTCGATTTTGTGATTTATCACGACGATAAGAATAGAACAAGTCTTTTTCTTCTAAAGTACAATAAGGTGAAGTGGTGATATGTTGATTAGGTATACCTAAATTAAGAAGTTGTTGTTTAATAAGACCTTTGCTATTAAGATGATATGTACCATCATGATGATTGATATAAAACTCTTGCGTATCAAATGACATTTTCTTTACTAAATCAATAATATCATCTCTGGCTTCAAAGTTTCTTTGCTCTAATGATGGACCTATATAAGCATATATAGAGTCAGGATGGCACTTTTCATTACTAATAAGGTGTTTGGCTACTTTACCGACAATTTCATTGACAGTACCTTTCCAACCCGAATGAATAGCAGCAACAATATTTTGATCTTCGCAATAAAGAAGAACAGGACAGCAAACTGCATGGAAAGTCCATAACCATAAAACTTTATCTCTTGTATATAAGGCATCACAATTTTCAAAGGCATCATCCTTACTAAGCATGCCTCTACCACCATCTTTTATGCTGACTTGTCTAAAATTTGTGGTATGTTGTTGCCTTGGTGCAACCATATGATTCAAATCAGTATTGAGATAATTGGCTAAAGATAGTCTATTTTGTAGTACTTCCTCATTATCATAGCCATGATAGCTCATATTTGTTTGACAAACTGTATAAGCTTCAATGTTTTTTATTTCCCAAGATATTAATTTCATAAAAACTCCTTTCATTCGCCCTTACAACTTTTCATCATAATCATAGGATATGATGAAGGAGGGATATTATGTTTCCACAACAATGTGGCATGAATCATTGTCAAAACGAGATGAATGAATTCAACACTATGAATTTTTCAAATAACTGCAATGGATGTCCACGACCTCAGCCTGTTGTTGCCCCGAAGAAAGTCTGTATTTCTAATCAGGTAACACCACTAGCTAAGCCAGTCATTTGTCCTATTGAATGTCGTCGTGTTAATCATTGTATGTATTATCCTGTTTATTATCCTCAATATGAACAGACTTTCATGAGTGTGCCATTTAATCAATTCTAGTCACTTCATTTAAAAATTCATCATCAGGATCGATATAAATAGTAGCATAATGTGATAAAATAACTTTTCCAGGCTTTGCTCCTTGTGGTTTTTTCAATGTTTTAATTTTAGCGTAATTGACGGGTACAGAAGAACTGTTTTTTCCTTTAGAAAAATAAGCTGCTATCTTACTCGCCAAACGTATTGTATATTCATCAAGTTCCTCACTATGGACAACAACATGGCTTCCAGGCATATCTTTCACATGAAACCACATATCGCTTTTGGAAGCCATTTTAAATGTTAAATAATCGTTTTGCATATTATTTTTACCTACATATATCATAATATGATTTTTGGTTTCGTATTGTTCAATATGAAGTTTTTTGTTTCGATGCACCTGCTTGGTTATTTTCTTTTTGAGGTATCCTAAATTTTCTAATTCTTCTTTAATCTCTAATGCATCATAGTATGAGGCATTTTCCATCATTGTTTGTAATGTATCAAAATATTGTATTTCCTCGTTTGTTTTAGATATTTGTTCTTGTAAATGAGACAAGGCATTTTTGGCTTTTTGATATTTGGCGTAATATTTATGAGCATTGGTTTTTCCATCATATCTTTCATCTAATTCAATAGTTATCATGGTATTATCATAATAATTTTCAATGGTGATTTCTTTCATACCTTTATGTAGTAAATGAAGATTCGCAAATAAAAGATCGCCCTTAATACGATATTCATCACTATTTTGACTGTCAAAGAGAGTTTGCTGGAGCTGGCCTAGTTTTATCACATTTCTTTGATATTCATTTTTAATATATTTTCCTAGATTAGATGTTTGTTGTTTGATTCGATCTTTTTGATCAATTTCTTCATAATGTTTATCCAAACCAGTAAATAAGGGATAATGAGTATATGAACATTGTAAATGCGTTAATGGAATAAGATGAAAATATTCCTTTTGATTGATTTCATGAATATATGATGTACAACTGTTATGTAATTGACTTAAAATATCGTCAAAACATTCTCCATGATCCATTCTATATAAGACTTCTTTTGATAATTCTGGCGAAAACCCTTGGTAAGTCTTTGTTAGATTATCAGATAATATCCATCCATCATAAGGATTCTTTTTATTAATAAGTGGAGGCATTTGATAAGATGCTCCTGGTTGTAAAATACGATTACTCATGGATGGTGAAACGCGTTTTAGACAATCTATAATTTTACCATCATCATGAGTTAAAATCATATTAGAATGTTTACCCATAATCTCTATATACATATGATATTTAATTGTATCCCTAAACTCATTTGTTCCTATAATACTTATATGCACAATACGTTCTAATTCGATTTGTTCTATTGATTCTATATAAGATCCTTCCAAATGCTTTCTAAGCAACATAGTTAAACTATTAGGGGTAGTAGGGGTGGGATACGATAATTCACTTAATTGTATTCTCGCATATACTGGATGAATAGAAATGAGTAATTTCACATTTTGACGATGGGCACGAATAAGAATTAATAATTCATATTTAGATATCGCATATATCTTATTAATGCGTCCAGTTTCTATTGTATCTTTTAATTTATTGGTTACATTTGAAAGCATTATACCATCAAAAGCCATATCAACACATCCTTTCAGATATCATAGTATAACACAAAATACGATAGAAGTCTTGAAAAATCATTGTGACTATGATAAGTTATGTAAAAGGGAGTGAGAGTTAATGAAAAGAGGGTTACTCATTATTTTAAGTGGTCCTAGTGGGGTAGGAAAAGGTACGGTGCGTAAGGAATTGTTTAAAGATGATTCTTTGAATCTTGCATATTCTATTTCAATGACGACGAGGATACCACGTCCTAAAGAAGTAGAAGGTGTTGATTATTTCTTTGTAAGTGTTAATGAATTTGAAGAAAAAATCAAAAATGGGGAATTGTTGGAGTATGCAAAGTTTGTTGGTAATTATTATGGTACACCTCAAGAATATGTCGATCAATTATTGGATGAGGGTAAGAATGTCTTATTGGAGATTGAAGTACAAGGGGCACTTCAAGTTATAGATAAACGTCGAGATGCTTTAACGATTTTTTTAGTACCTCCTTCACTTAAAGAATTAGAAAAACGTATTCGTGGCAGACGTACTGAAGAGGAAGCGGTTGTACAGGAAAGATTATCGAAAGCCACTAAGGAAATGGCTACTAAAGATGAATATAAATATGTGGTATGCAATGATAATGTTAAAAGTGCTGCTGATAAGATAGCAAATATTATTAGAGAAAATTTGTAATTGTTATCAATAAACAATCATGACTATAGAATATATAAAAGGTGTGATTTTTCTGGTGTCTTGGTGTATCCAAACAGATTGATGTAGAATCATACCTTTTTTCTTTTTTGGATTTCATTTTATATGTTTTGTGTTACAATAGAAAAGGTGATAGATATGTATACAGTAAGTGTTTTAATAGAGCATCCAGTTCAATCCTTAGATACAAATTTTGATTATTTAAGCAATAATAAAGTGATAGAAGGGGTACGTGTTATCATACCATTTCATAAACAAAAAATTATCGGATACGTTGAACATGTTAAAGAAACATCTTTATCTAAAGAAAAATTAGAAGCAGACGCAGGTTTTAAATATCAATATATTAGTGAAGTTATAGACAAGGAACCCTTGCTTAATGAAGAATTGATTGAATTGGCTCACACGATGTCAAAATTAACGATGTCACCACGTATAAGCTGTTATCAAGCAATGTTACCATCATCCTTAAAACCAGCAACAAATCAAGCTGTAGGTATTAAAAAACAGCTAGTTGTTCATGCTTTAAAAGAAGGAAAACCGAAAACGAAAAAGCAGCAAGAGTGCTTATTATATATAAAGGAACATACAGATATTTTACTCAAAGATATTCCTTATAGTCGATCTTTATTAGATAATTTGGTTAATCAGGGATTGATAGAAATAGTGGAAAAAGAAATATATCGTAAACCTAAGTTTATGGAACATGTTCCAAAAAAGATTGATTTAACAGATGATCAGAAACATGTTATTCATGGGATTTTTGCATCACATAATCAAACATCATTGATTCATGGTGTGACTGGTTCAGGAAAAACTGAAGTTTATTTAGCTTTAGCAGCCCATTATTTACTCAAAGGTCAAAGTGTTATCGTGCTGGTACCTGAAATTGCCTTAACACCTATGATGGTGGAAGTCTTTAAACAAAGATTTGGTGATCAGGTTGCGGTGTTGCATTCAAGATTATCTCAAGGGGAAAAGTATGATGAATATCGTCGTATTAAGCGTGGAGAAGTGCATATTGTAGTTGGAGCCAGATCGGCTGTCTTTGCACCTTTAGAACATATTGGGCTTATCATATTGGATGAAGAGCATGATGCTAGCTACAAGCAGGAAAGCAAACCACTTTATTTAACAAGTCAAATTGCACGTATACGAGCAAAAACACATAAAGCTAATGTTGTCTTAGGGAGTGCAACACCGTCTTTAGAAACTTATTCTCGTACGCAAATAGGTGCTTATCAGTTATTTGAATTACCTCATAGAATTAATCAAAAACCTTTACCTAAAGTTGAAATTGTTGACATGATTGAAGAAACTAGAAAACGTAATTTTTCTATATTTTCTTTATCTTTACAAAAACAGCTTCAACAAACTTTAGAAGAAGGCAATCAAGCTATTTTGTTGCTTAATAAACGTGGATACGCCTCATTTTTACAATGTCGCAGTTGTGGTGATGTCATCAAATGTCCTCATTGTGATGTAACACTTACTTATCATAGAGATGAGAATAAACTTAAATGTCATTATTGTGAATATAGCATTTTACCACCTCATAGCTGTCCAAAGTGTGGTGAAAGCAAAATGAAAATGATTGGTTATGGGACGCAAAAGATTGAAGAAGAAATATCTCATACTTTCAATCATGCTCGTGTGATACGTTATGATGTCGATACAACCAGACAAAAAAATAGTCATTTAAAACTTCTCGAAAAATTTCGTAATCATGAAGCCAATATCTTGCTTGGAACACAAATGATAGCTAAAGGCTTGGATTTTGAAGATGTTACTTTTGTAGGAGTGTTAAATGCAGATTTGAGTTTGAATATACCAGACTTTAGAGCGAGTGAACGTACATTTCAATTATTGTCTCAAGTAGCAGGAAGAAGTGGACGAGGTGCTAAAGAAGGAACTGTTGTCATTCAAACTTATAATCCTGATCATTATGCGATTACCTGTGCTGCCAGTCATGATTATCAAAAGTTCTATCAACTAGAAATGAATTACCGTCAGCTTGCTATGTATCCACCATTTTGTCATATGGTTTCTATTCTTGTTCAATCAAAAAAAGAGCAAGCTACTTATAATGAGGCAAAGCATATAAAAAATTATTTGGATTCTCATCTTAACAATGTTGTAATCTTAGGACCAGCACAAAGTATGATATATAAAATGAGTGATTTGTATCGTTTGCGTATACTCTTGAAATTTAAACAAGATAAAGAAGTTTATATTGCATTAAATGCATTAAATGATTATTATAATAAAAAACAAAAAGGAAAGGTAACAGTAATATGTGATTTTAATCCATATTCACAAATATAGCATGGAAAGACAACTAGCATTAGAAATACTACTCAAATATTATAAAAATCATAGCTATCTCAATATGAGTATCAATCATTGTTTCAACCAATATGATTTGACAAAATTTCAAAAAGATTTTATCACTCGTGTTGTTTACGGTACTGTAACATATCAATTATATTTAGATTATATCATTAAAGAAAATATTACAGGTCGTATTAAAAGTTATGAACGTTTGTTATTGATGATGAGTTTATATCAAATGTTATTTATGGATGCTATACCTGATTATGCAATTATTAATGAGGCTGTAGAATTAGCTAAAAATAAAGGTAAACGTACTGCCGGCTTTATCAATGCTTCTTTAAGAAAACTATCAAATGTTCAAATATCTTTGGATGATTTATCTGAAGATAAGCGTTTATCTATTGAAACTTCACATCCTTTATGGCTTGTTAGATTATTGATGAAACAATATGGTAAAGACACAGCAATAGATATTCTGCATGCCAATAATACGATTCCCAAACAAACAGCAAGAGTCAATACACTTCTTACAAAAATTGAAGATATTCTACAAATAGAGGGTTTTAGTCAAGCTTCTTTATCAAAAGATGGTGTATATTATGATGGTGCTATTATTTCTACGGATGTTTATAAACAAGGGCTTATCACTATTCAGGATGAATCCAGTCATTTGGTTGCAAGATTATTAAACCCTCATTCATCAGATTATCTCTTGGATATGTGTGCTGCTCCTGGTGGTAAAACAACGCATCTAGCAGCATTGATGAATAATAAAGGAAAAATTGAAGCTTATGATTTGTATGAACATAAAATCAATCTTATCAATCAGTTGTGTCAAAGATTACATGTTACAAATGTTTGTACGCATTGTTATGATTCTACAAAGTTATTGGATATCTATCAAGAGGAAACTTTTGATAAAATATTGTTAGATACTCCTTGTTCGGGACTTGGTGTTATCAAACGTAAACCTGAAATCAAATATCATGATAATTCAATACTGGATGAACTTGAAAAAATTCAGGAAAAATTGTTAGAAAATGCTTATCCTATCTTGAAAAAAGGGGGCCAAATGGTGTACAGTACTTGTACACTTAATAAAAAAGAAAATGAAAAACAAATACAAGCATTTTTACTTAGACATTCTGATATGAAAATATTAGAAGAAAAAACACTTCTTCCTACTATTAGTGATGGTTTTTATATGTGCTTGTTAGAAAAGGAACAGAAATGAAATTAATATATGATGATACTCAAGACATGCTTATAGATGAAATGATAAATCTTGGTGAAAAGAAGTTTCGAGCTACACAGGTATTCGAATGGATTTATCGTAAACATATATATAACTTTGATGAAATGACTAATTTATCATTATCTTTAAGAGAAAAACTTAAAGATAATTATGACATTGGATGTCTAGAAGTGATAGAAAAACAAGTATCTAAAGATGGTACAATTAAATATTTATTTCAATTACAGGATGGCGGTTTAATTGAGACGGTTTTGATGATTCATGATTATGGAAGAAGTTTATGTGTGACGAGTCAATTGGGATGTTCCATGGGTTGTCAGTTTTGTGCGAGTGGATTGTTAAAGAAACAACGTAATCTAACGGCAGGTGAAATGGTTAATCAAGTTTTAACTGTGATGCAGGATACAAATAATAATATAACACATGTTGTAATTATGGGAACAGGTGAACCATTTGATAATTATGATCATGTTATGGATTTTATTCGTATTATTAATGATTCAAAAGGCTTGGCTATTGGTGCCCGTCATATTACTGTATCGACATGTGGTTTATGTAATAAAATTAGGCAATATGCTTTAGAAGGAATACAAACTAATTTAGCTATATCTTTACATGCTCCTAATGATGAATTAAGAAACCAATTGATGCCCATTAATCATCGCTATAATTTAGATGATTTAAGAGAGGCATTAAAATATTATATTGATACTACGAATCGTCGTGTTACTTTTGAATATATTTTATTAAAAGATGTGAATGATTCTTTAATATATGCAAGACAATTTGCTCATTATATCAAAGGACTAAATGCATATGTGAATCTCATTTCATATAATAGTGTTGATGAAAGTGGTTTTCAAAAATCACAAAATATTGAGGCATTTAAAAGTGAATTATTACGTTTAAAAGTTAATGTTACATTACGGAAGGAACATGGCAGTGATATTGATGGTGCATGTGGACAATTACGAGCAAAAAAGGTGGGTGATAGGAAATGAATATTATAACAAGATCGGATGTTGGAAAAGTTAGAAAAGTCAATCAGGATTATGTAAGAAGTTATCAAAAAAATGATGAAGAAGCTTTAGTTGTTTTGTGTGATGGCATGGGAGGACATAATGCAGGCGAAATTGCTTCTAAAATGACAGCTGATGATATTATTGATCACTATCAATCTCGTGAGTGTTTTAATGGCATTAGTGATATTCGTGAATGGATGCATGAAGTTATTAAACATGCCCATCAATTGGTTAGAGAAAAGGGTGCTCAGTCACTTGAATTAGAAGGTATGGGAACGACCGTTGTTTTGGTATTGTATGTTAATGGACAATCCTATATTTCACATGTTGGAGATTCACGAGCTTATCTATTTAAGGACAATGAATTAAATCAACTTACAAAAGATGATACATTAGTGAATGTGTTGGTTGATGCGGGAACAATTTCTAAGGATGAAGCTTATTTTCATCCTCAAAAAAATATTTTATTGCAAGCAGTAGGCGTGAGTGATTATTTAAATATATCTTTTATATCACTTAATATCAATCATGGTATATTGCTTGTATGTTCGGATGGTTTGTATAATTCATTATTCGATATGCAAATAACTCAGGTATTAGAGAAGGATATAACTTTAGAAGAAAAAGCAGATTTACTATTATCACAAGCTAATAAATTTGGAGGTAAGGATAATATTGGTTTTGCTTTAATAAAAGGAAAGGAGGATAATCAATGAGTCAAATAGATAAAGTGATTGCAGGGCGATATGTTTTGACTAGTTTAATTGGACAAGGCGGTATGGCTGATGTTTATAAGGCTGAGGATACAATTTTAAAAAGAACCGTTGCTGTAAAAATTATGCGTTCTTCCTTGACGGGTGATCCTGTTTATGTGACCAGATTTCATCGTGAAGCCAGTGCAGCTGCTGCTTTAAGTCATAAGAATATAGTAGAAATCTATGATGTTGGAGATGAAAATGATGAATATTATATTGTTATGGAATATGTTCCAGGCCAAACCCTTAAGGAATTGATTCATAAACGTGGAGCACTGCATTATGTAGAAGCTGTAGATATTATGAAACAAGTCGTCGCAGTTACAGCCAAAGCTCATTCTATGGGGATTATTCACCGTGATTTGAAACCACAAAATGTGATGGTCACAGATAGTGGAGTTGTCAAGATTGGTGATTTTGGAATAGCTTCTATTCAATCTTTGTCTCAAGTCACACAAACTGATACAATTATGGGTTCGCTTCATTATTTGGCTCCAGAAATTGCGAGAGGAGAAAAAGCATCAGCACAAAGTGACATTTATGCTTTGGGAATTGTTTTTTATGAATTATTAAGGGGTGAAGTTCCTTTTAATGGTGAATCTCCTGTTAATATTGCTTTAAAACACATGCGTGATGAAATTCCGTCAGTTAAAGAATTTAATCCTTCTATTCCTCAATCTGTAGAAAATATTATCATCAAAGCAACGGCTAAAAATGTAAATGATCGTTATCAAACAGCAAATGAATTTCTTGAAGATCTTAGAACTTGTTTATCAAGATTAGATGAAGAAAAACTTGTTTTTGAATATGATGATAAAGAAGAAGAAAAAACTATTATTGCTAAAGATGAAGACTATTTTACAACTGATCATCAGTTAGTTGATAATGAAAATGATAAAAAACCTAATAAAAAGAAAATGATGATGATAGCTGGTGGAATTATAGCAGGTATTATTATTTTAGGATTATTGATTTATTTTTTGTTCTTTGGTGGTACATCAACATTTGAAATGCCTGATGTTACAGGAATTGACATAGAAGAAGCTATCACAACATTAGAAGAAGAATATGAGCTAGTAGTAGATGAGGATAATATTACTTATGAACCTAGTGATGATCAACAAGAGGGCATTGTTTTATCCAGTGATCCAAGTGCTCATACAACTGTAAAAAAAGGTGATAGCGTATCATTGGTTGTATCAAGTGGTCAATATATTGTTATAGAAGATTATACTGGTAAAGATTATGATGAAGTCTATGAAACATTAACTGAATTAGGTTTTACAGTAAAGAAAAATGAAATTACTTCTGAAGAAAGTAAGGGGACAATTATTGAGCAATCTATATTAGAAGGCGAAAAAATTGATCCTAATACTACTGATAAAACCATTACTTTAACCGTTTCTAAGGGTTATTCAGCGACTGTTCCTAATGTATATGGTCAAAATATCACGAAATCTCAACAAGTTTTAGAAGAAGCTGGTTTTACGGTGAAATTAGAAGTTAAAGATCCACCAACAGATGCTGACGAAATCAGAAGTATGACAACTTATGTTGTTGTAGAACAATCTATTGAAGCTTTTACAACTGTTTATGAAAAAGGAACTGAAATAACATTGTATTATTATACAACTATACCAGATATTCCTGAAGAAGATAGTACAAACACAAACACTGATAATGAAACAAATGACAATGATTCAAATACAGATACTGATTCTGAAGATACAAATAGTGAAGAAGAGGAAACAAATTAATGTTAAGTGGACTCATTATTAAAGCACTTGCTGGATTCTACTATGTAGAAAGCAATCAAAATATATATCAATGTAAAGCAAGTGGAAAATTTAGAAAAAACGATCAAAAACCATTAGTAGGTGATCTTTGTGATTTTACAATAGAAAATACCAATGAAGGTTATATTAGAAAAATATATCCACGAAAAAATACCTTAGTGAGACCACCTATATGTAATATTGATCAAGCATTACTTGTCTTTTCGGCTAAGGAACCTGATATGAATACTTTATTATTGGATCGTTTTTTAGCTATTATAGAACACCTTAATATTGAACCGATTATTTGTATTACAAAAATTGATTTACTAGATAATGAAGATATTTATGATATAATGAAACCTTATTCTATTGCTGGATATCGTATCTTTTATGTAAGTTCTCCAACAAATCAGGGTATTGCCAATATTAAACCACTTTTTAAAGACAAAGTAACTGTTTTTACTGGTCAAAGTGGTGTAGGTAAATCAAGTTTACTTAATGTTTTAGATATACATTTGAATATAGAAACCAATGAAATATCCAAAGCTTTAGGTAGAGGAAAACATACAACTAGACATGTTGAATTATTAAAAATGTATGGTGGTTATGTGGCTGATACCCCTGGTTTTTCTTCACTTGATATTTTAATGGAACCTGTAGAACTCGCTCATAGCTATCATGATTTTAAAGCATTATCATATAGTTGTAAATTTAGGGAATGTCTTCATGATAGTGAACCTTATTGTGCTGTGAAACAGGCAGTGGATGAAGGTAAAATTTCAAAAGAAAGATATCAGCATTATCTTACATTCCTCGCGGAAACAAAAAAAATAAAGGAGAAAAAATATGGTTAAAATAGCACCTTCAGTATTATCCGCAAATTTTGCGAATCTTCAAAAAGATATCAACTCTATTAAAGATTATTGTGAATACATTCATTATGATGTGATGGATGGACATTTTGTGCCTAATGTATCTTTTGGTTATAGTATATTAAATGATTTAAATAAGATATGTGATAATTATTTAGATGTGCATCTTATGATCAGTGATCCTTTAAAATATGCTCAGAATTTTATAGATGCGGGTGCGGATCTTGTTACATTTCACTATGAGGCGATGAATCATGAAAAGGATATTCATGAACTTATACAATATTTACATGATCATCATGTTGACGCTGGTATCAGTATAAAACCTCAAACTCCTGTGGAAGTTTTATTGCCATTTTTGGATGATGTTGATTTGGTTTTAGTTATGAGTGTGGAACCAGGATTTGGTGGTCAATCATTCATTCCGTCTGCGATTGATAAGATTCAAAAGCTTTGTGATTTAAGAGGTGCTAGAACATATCTTATTGAAGTTGATGGAGGTATTAATGCTGTCACTGCAAAAATGTGTAGAGATGCTGGCGTTGATGTATTAGTAGCAGGAAGCTATATTTTCAAGGAGAAAGATCGAAAAAAATATATTGAGGCTTTAAGATGAAAATAGGTATTTATGGAAGTATTGATGTTGGTGAAGTTAAAGATAAAAACATAGATTACATTGCTGTAGAGCAGGGAACATTTCATTTGCTCAATCAAGGATTGGCACCAGTGATTGTTATAGGTGATATGGACTCTATTGAAGATGATTCAATTCTTGAAAAATTTCAAATAGAACGTTATTCACCTATTAAGGATGAAACTGATATAGCTTTGGCTATTCAATATGCAATAGAAAATAACTATGATGTAATTGATCTTTATGGAGTAACAAAAAAACGCATGGATCATTTTATGGCAGTTATATCTTTATTAGAACACTATCAAAACATAAAAATAACTATTTATGATGAATACAACAAAATTTATATTTTACAAAAAGGTAAACACACTATTCATAAAGATGGCTATCACTATTTTTCAATATTTGCATTTGACAAAACTATTCTTACTATACAAAATGCACATTATAATTTAGATCATTATTTGTTGAAGCGTAGTAATCCACTGTGTGTATCCAATCAAATGAATGATGATCATGTTATAATAGAAAATAGTGAAACCATTCTTATGATACAGGCTATGAAGTGATATGAAAATATCACTTTTTGTTTAAAAAAGTCATGATTGTTAATACTAGAAAAGAAATCACATTTTTAGCACTCTAGTGTTGAAATTGCTAAAAATAGTGATATACTATACTTAGCACTTAAGATATGAGAGTGCTAAAAGGAGTGACGAACATGAATATAGATAAATGGACATTGGCGATGCAAGAAGGGCTTCAAAAAGCTTTACAAAGTGCTATGAATGCTCATCGTCAGGTTGTTGATATTGAAGATATGTTACTTTCTTTATTGGAAGATACTAGTGGTATTATGTATCGTGTGTTTGTAAAAGCCCATGTTGATATAAATGAATTGCGTCAATATTTGGAGAATAAGAGAAGCTATAAACCTACAGTAAGTAATGTAGATGAAAGTCAAATGAGATTCTCTTATGATTTGAATCAATTATTGATGAAGGCACAGAGTGTCATGAGTGATTATAAAGATGAATATCTTAGTGTAGAACATTTTATCATGGCAATGTTTAAGACTCAAAGTAGTCTACTTCAAGATATCATCTTAAAATATCACTTAAATGAAAAAGAAATCGAAAAGATTATTAAAGAAATGCGAGGTGGCAATATGGTTGATAATCCTAATCCTGAAAATCAATATGAAGTATTGGATAAATATGGTAGAGATTTAATTCAAGATGTCAAAGATGGAAAATTAGATCCTGTGATTGGTAGAGATGATGAAATTAGACGTGTTATTCAAATATTATCAAGAAAGACTAAGAATAATCCTATTTTGATTGGTAAACCTGGTGTTGGTAAAACAGCTATTGTAGAAGGTTTGGCATGGCGAATATTTAGAAACGATGTACCTACAAGCTTGCAAAATAAGACATTATATGAATTGGATTTAGGTTCTTTGGTTGCTGGTGCAAAATATCGTGGTGAATTTGAAGAAAGATTGAAATCTGTATTAAATGAAATTAAAAAGTCTTAAGGTAATATTATCTTATTCATTGATGAAATTCACCAATTAGTTGGTGCAGGTAAAACAGATGGTGCCATGGATGCTGCTAATTTATTAAAACCAATGTTGGCTCGTGGGGAGCTTCATTGTATTGGTGCTACAACCTTGGATGAATATCGTCAATATATTGAAAAAGATGCAGCATTAGAAAGACGTTTTCAAAAAGTTCAAGTAGCTGAACCAGATAAAGATGACAGTATTGCTATTCTTCGTGGCTTAAAAGATAGTTTTGAATCACATCATGGTGTTCAAATAACTGATAGTGCCATCGTTGGGGCTGTTAGTATGAGTGAAAGATATATTACAGATCGCTTTTTGCCAGATAAAGCTATTGATTTGATTGATGAAGCATGTGCATCTGTACGTATGGAGATAGATTCATTACCTGAAGAGTTAGATGTTATCACAAGGGAAAAGAATCGTTTGGAAATGGAGCGTATTTCGATTAAAAAAGAAGATCAAAATGAAGATAATGAAAAACGTTTGGATGAAATCAAGAGTCGTATTGCTTCTTTAGATGAACAAATGACAGGGTTAACTGATAAATGGAAAGAAGAAAAGAAGGGCTTGGATCGTTTAAAAGAACTCAAGGATCAAAAAGTTCATTATGAAACGCTTAAAGATAATTATGAAAGTGAAGGCAATTTAGAACAAGCTTCTAAAATCAAATATGAAACTTTGCCACGTATTAATAAGGAAATACAGGAATTTCAGGCTAAAGAAAAAGAAGATGCTTTGTTACAGGAAAAGGTCACAGTTAATACTGTAAGTGAAGTTATTGCTAGATGGACGGGTATACCAATGAATAAACTAATGGAATCCGAAAAAGATAAATTATTGAATCTTGATAACATCTTGAAACAAAGGGTAATGGGACAAGATGAAGCTATTGATAAAGTAAGTGATGCTATTTTAAGATCAAGAGCAGGTATTAATGATGAGAATAGACCAATTGGATCATTTCTATTCTTAGGTCCAACAGGTGTTGGTAAAACAGAAGTGGCAAAAAGCTTAGCTGAACAATTATTCGATAGTGAAAAGAATATTGTCAGAATAGATATGAGTGAATATATGGAGAAATTCTCAGTTTCTAGATTATTAGGAGCTCCTCCAGGATATGTTGGCTATGAAGAAGGTGGACAATTAAGCGAAGCTGTGAGACGTGCACCTTATAGTATTGTTTTATTGGACGAAATTGAAAAAGCTCATCCTGAAGTCTTTAATATATTACTTCAAGTATTGGATGATGGTCGTATTACAGATTCCAAAGGTAATGTTGTCAGCTTTAAAAATACAATTATTATCATGACATCTAATATTGGTTCTCAATACTTATTACAAGGTAATACCCCAGAAACAAGAAAATCAGTAGAAGCTGAATTAATAGCTCAATTTAAACCTGAGTTTCTTAATCGTATCGATGAAATTATCATGTTTAATTCATTAGATAATGATGTTGTTTATCAAATTATTGATAAGTTCACAAAACAATTGACTAATCGCCTTGATCGACAAAAGATAACTTTGGAGTTGACGCAAAATGCTAAAGCACAAATTGCTGCTGAAGCTTTTGATCCTACTTTTGGTGCAAGACCAATCAAACGTTATATTCAAAGTCATATTGAAACAAGTCTTGCACGTGCAATGATTCAAGGTAATATTAAAAAAGATGATCATGTGATTGTTGATTATGATAATGGACAATTTATATTCAATAAATAAGCGTATTTTAAAATACGCTTTTTTTATAATTATTCATCATTAACTGGACTATTAGGGTGTCTGACATCATAACGTTTATCATAGCTAATCTTATTTGCTATATTTGAATCGTAATCTTTTTGGAAAACACATGAAAATATTATGTTTAATAAATATTCCATAGATATTTGTGATGAAAATGGGGCTATTTTTGTAAATATTTTTTCACGAGAATTAATATTTAATAAATATGTGGCATAATGGGATAAACGATTATCGCCAATAGAAGTTAATACAATAATAGGTGTTTGTTTTTCTTTAAGAGTTTGGGCTATTTGTATAAGTTGTTTCGTTTCTCCCGAATAAGATATAATCATGGCTAAATGGTCCTTGTTAGAATTATATGACAAGAAACCTTGTTCACCTTCAAGTATGCGCATATTAACTTCCTTTTTAATACGCATCATTTTATGCTGAAAACTCATAGCTGCCAGCAAGGAATTTCCATAACCATAAATATCAATAGAAGGATACTCATAAACTAAATCAACTATCTTTTTTAAATCATGAAAATCAATTAATTGGAGAGTATTGGCTATAACTTCCTGTGACATTGTTTCTAATTTATGGCATATCATTTTATATGAATCATCTTTATTAAAAGGAAAATTGACATCAATGCGATTACTGTGATGTAAATCATATTGCAGTTCTGCAGAATATTTAATTTTGAAATCACTATATCCACTCAAACCAATCTTTTTGCATAATCTAACAATTGTGGCAGGAGAACTATAGGTTGCTTTTGCTAATTCTTTTACACTCATATTTAAAATATTTTCACCATGATCTAATATATAATGAGCAATTTCTTTTTCAGATTGGGTAAAATTTAATTCAAATTTTAATTGTGTCATAATACTCATAGTCTATACCTCGCTACGAATATTTTACCAAAGACATTGTTGTGAATCAATTTTTCTTTGACAATGTTTTTAATTTCATGAATTTATAATAGATTTGGGTGATGAGAAAATGGATGTTTATATTGAATGGACATATTTGATAAATGGTCTGATGCTTTTCTGGACTTTGGAAATTTTATGTTTTTTATTGAATCAGGTCGTCAAGATGAAAACATTGTTGCTTTATGTGTTATTCTATAATATCTCATTTATTTTATTATATGTAGATATGTTTAGTGGTTTTTTATTTGTATTTCATTTAATGATACCCGAATTGCAAGCAGAAAGTGGAATTAAGATGAAAAAAATTTAATTTTTAT
>JAJQDJ010000251.1 GCA_021202205.1 Erysipelotrichaceae bacterium | reverse complement strand
ATTATCTCATATTTATTATGGTATTAGAACCACATCACTATTTGACGCATACAAATATGTACTTGCTTAGCTAATACATCATCTCCTGATACTAAATGCACATAATATAAATCAATCATCTCGTCAAACAATTCTGTTTTATTTAATTCTATATTATTTTGTTTTAATATCTCTTCAATTAATTTCATTTTATAATTAAAATTATCAGATGCTCTAAATGCTTTAACTTCATTACTCATTTGATGTACCTTCCTTTTTGATTTTTTCATTGATATACAAATCAAATCTTGATGTGCTATTGACATATCTAACAATTGATTCCTTGTCTTTAGGTAATTCCTGATTACCTTTCACAAGCAATGTTACATATTCATAGATTTTTTTTGTCATTAAATCATGATTATTGTTAACCTTATCTTTTGAATCAAATTGAAATTCTTCGGCAAATTCTTTTTTTATCATTTCTTCCATTAATTGCTTTTTTGTATATTCAGGATTTACCTCTTTTCTTTTTGAGTAAATTTGCTGAAACAAATTATAGCAATCATCACTTAGTTTGATTTGAATTCTACTCTCGGACATATATATCACCTCTCTTATAGTTTTTTCAACTTACTCTCTTACAATTATAAATGTGATTATAATAATATGTTACTTTTGCTACACTTGTGTATTTTACACATTGATCAGCATATTGACCTACTGTACTGCTTCCACGACCTGATGCATGAATTATTTGACCAACACCTACATAAATTCCTATATGAGCCACACTACCTCCAGATCAAGAAAAAGTTATTAAATCCCCTGCCTGTAATTGACTATAAGAAATTGTAGTGAATGATGAAGATGAAGCATATCCAGAAGCTGTTAATCTACTAACAGAAACTCCTGCCTGCTTCAAACAGTAATATACGAAACCAGAACAATCAAAATAATCTGGTCCTGATTTCCCCCACCAGTATCTACAACCTAATTTTGATTTTGCTACTGTAACTATCTTATTACCTAATCCTGAAACCGAAGAGACATCCACTTCGCTGTCGCTTGACGAATCCAGCAAAGAGATAACTTCAAAGGAAGTCAGCAAATCATCTGCAGTAAATCCTTTACTTGATATTTGGGAGGAAAAAGGTTCATTATCAATTAGCCAATCTACTAATAATTCATAATCCATTTCATCAGGCATATTCTCTGAAATATATTCAGCTAATGTTTTCGCAGCATCCTCATCAACAGTTTCGTATTCTAAAATCAGAAATATCTTTGCTAGTTTAACTTCAGTTACGTTATTAACATCATATTCTGCTACAACAACATCAATACTATCTTTTGCACCATCTACATTTTCATAATATATTTCTGCAAGTGAATTTATATCTATAATAAATTGTTATAATTATTTTTTAGTGAATTAACATAAGAATTTAAAGAATCAACATATTGATTCATTATTCGATTATGTTCTTCAATAGTTAATGTTTCCTTGCCAGTTAAGCTTTTTTTAGTAAAAGGATCTTCTGGTTGTGGTATTTTAAAATTTGGAGCAGTAACAGATTCTAAATTTTGGATTTCCTTAGTTGCTTGTTTAACTTTTTCCTTGTAAACATAAATATCTTCCTTACGATTGGTATTGTGCATGTCGACATATTCAATACCATGGTCTATCATGATATTGACAAGCATTTGTTGTTGATCAGCGAACCATTCTTGCCAGTTTTTGAAACCCATCTGCTGAATAGCTCTGTTATTAGAAATTTGTATATGCTGTTTTTTGCCTTCATATGTCGCCCATGGTATATACTCAAAATGCATGTGTGGAGTTTCTTCATCAAGGTGAATATAAGCACCTATCACTTTCATTTGAGGGTAACGTTGCTGAAAACGTTCTGCATAGTCATGATAAATTGCCTTGCATATCTCATCATCAGGATGATGTTCCATGTCACCTACCTGTATTACCATTTCTTGATATGTCTTGTGTTTCTTTGAATTATATATGTTATTATAATAGTTTTTTATTTTTCTGTCTTTTCGAGTCTGATGACTATTGTATTCCTCGATAGATTGATCAAATAATTCATGATACACTTCTCTTATATTCAAATCAATGAAATAGTCATTATCTTTCGTTTTTTCATGATGTATGTGGTATAGAATGTCATAAAATATAATGTAAAAAACAAGAAATCTAGTCAAAATAAATAAAAAAAGGTAATCAAATGATATGAATAGATGTTATTCACTTTATTTGATTGCCTTTTTGATATATTATTAATAAAACTATAGAAAGGAAAAGAGTAAGGACACGCACGACCAAATGTTTGCCTCACTCTCACCAACGAGTACATGATAACCCATTACACCAATGATTTCAATGATTATTTAAAAAAATTCAAGGAAAAATTCAAGGAATATTTTGAAAAGTATAATAGCCAGAAAGATAATCCCTTATTTAATAAAAATCCCTACCAGGATTTTTATGATGATGTGATAAAGAAATTAC
>JAJQDJ010000221.1 GCA_021202205.1 Erysipelotrichaceae bacterium | reverse complement strand
AGACTCTTAGATTATACTATATTTACGCACACGGTGCAAATGAGGTTTTATTATTATATTTCTTAGGCAAGTGGAAAGATTTTGTCAAGGATTATCAATATATATCTATGCTAGACATACCAGCCTTTCCGGGTGATAGTACAACTGTTATATCTTTTGATGATAATCGTTTAAGTTTTACTTTTATTAATTCTAAGGGTATGCCGATATGCTTTAGCATCAATGAAGCCAGTATTTATAATGCATTCTATGATTATTTCCATCATATCATTGATAACAATACGATTTCAAAAGAAGATTCAATCAATATTATAGATGAATATATTCATAAATTAGAGAATTAAGCAATACCAAGTATTGCTTTTTTTCTTTGTCCATTTGCTTGATACAAAAATATTTATAATCGATATATGTTAAAATAAATACATAAAAAGTCGTTAGGATACATAAAACGACCGAAGGAATGAGGGAGGAAAAGCAATGAAATGTCCAAATTGTGGAGAAGAGATAGCTAATGGAAGCAAGTTTTGTGGTTTCTGTGGCTATCAATTAAGTGAAGAAGAAAGAAAACAAAAATTCTTCTAATGGTGCCAAAAATGTATTGAATAAGATCATGACTATACTTCAAAACACTGATAAGAAAATATTAGGTATTGGTGCGCTGGTTGTATGTTTGGTTATTGGTTTGATAGTCTTTTTTACAACACGTAAAACAACAATTAATTTACAGGATTATGTTACTGTAGAAATTACTGGAGCTGATGGTTATGGCAAAGCTAGTGTAGATTTTAATGAAGAACAATTTGGACTGGATATTGCAGATGCTGTAGGGTTAACAGATTTTGTCTATCAATATGCGGATTATGATATTGATGAATTACAATATGTTGCTTCATCAGAGGATTATTCAAAGCTCATTAATTGTATGTATGCTGCACAATCAGTTGATTATGAAGTCGATGTGACAAGTGGTTTATCCAATGGTGATAAAGTAACGGTGACATTCACATTTAATAATGATTATGCTTCTAATGCTGGTTTTAAGTTTAAGGGTAATGATTTAACAGTGACGGTTTCAGATTTAGGAGAATTAGAAGCCATTGATCCATTTGAAGGAGTCACAATTGATTATGAAGGTGTTTCACCATATTTAACAGCTTCAGTGAACATAGAAGGAGCCAATGAAGCTGTAAGTTATGCAAGATTCTCTTTAAGTGAAGATGATAATATAACAATAGGTGATACAATCACGGTTAGTATTACAAATTACGATGAACAAGATTTTGCGAATAATTATGGTGTAACCTTTACGACAGTAACGAAGGAATATACATGTGAAGATGCTTCTTATTACACAAAAGCTGCTTCTGAACTTACTGATACATTTTTAGCAGATGCGAAGACAGCTGTTGAAGAAAGTATTAATAATGCTTTGAATTTCAATACTTCTAGTACAAATACTAAGACTTATGTTAGTAATGAAAATGTGACATATGTTGGTTATTTCTTCTTGTATTTAAATGATGTAGCTGATTACAGTAGTTATAGTCATCGTCCATATAATCAATTATATTTGGTTTATTCAGCAACTTTAAAGAGTGCTGATGGCAGTTTTGATGATATGACTGTCTATTACTTGGAAGGACCTGACGATATAACGACGAATGCTAGCACTGGTGAAGTTAGTGCTGAGTTAGATGAAGATTCATTATGGGTTACTGGAAATGTTCTTCAATCTTCTGATAAGTATGAAGTATATGCACTTGAAAGTCTTAGTGATGCTAAAGAAGGTATACAAAACGTTTATGGTGATTATTACACAATTGAAACTGAAGGTTTGAATTAAAACACATGAATTGACATAGTGATATGTCGATTTTTTAATATTTTTAAGTCCATTTGCTTGACACAAAAATATTGATAATTGAAATATGTTAAAATAAATACATAAAAAGTCGTTATGATACATGGAAACGATATTTTTATAAGACAAATGAGGGAGGAAAAGCAATGAAATGTCCAAATTGTGGAGAAGAGATAGCTAATGGAAGCAAGTTTTGTGGTTTCTGTGGCTATCAATTAAGTGAAGAAGAAATAAAACAAGGTTCTTCTAATGGTGCCAAAAATGTATTGAATAATGTCATGACAGTACTTCAAAACACTGATAAGAAAATATTAGGTATTGGTGCGCTGGTTGTATGCTTGGCTATTGGTTTGGTAGTCTTTTTTACAACACGTAAGACAACAATTAATTTACAGGATTATGTTACTGTAGAAATTACTGGAGCTGATGGCTATGGTCAAGCTGATGTGGATTTTGATTATGATCAGTTTGAAATAGATGTTTTGGCGGCATCAGGTTTAACAGATATTGTTAATCAGATTGAAAATTCTGATGAAGATCCAGAAGATTATTTGTCATCATCGGATTATCAAAAGGTTTTTAATTGTGCATATGCAATATATTCTGTGTATGCGTCAAATAGTGATGTGGTTCTAATACCATAATAAATATGAAATAATA
>JAJQDJ010000114.1 GCA_021202205.1 Erysipelotrichaceae bacterium | reverse complement strand
AGGCTGCCCTCCAAATCAGTCCTCCCTTAATTCCAGTTTCATTTTACAATACGGGAAATGTAAGCGATTTAAATTTCTTTTCAAAAATGATGGAAAACAATTTGAAATGTGGTATAATAATAATATAAATTATTAAGGAGGAGTCAATCAATGGCAGAAAAATTTTCTTTTGTTGTTTTAGATCCAGTAGGATTACATGCTAGACCAGCAACTATTTTAGTAAATCAAGCTAATAAATTCTCTAGTGCTGTTAAATTAACTTATAACGGTAAAGAAGTTAACTTGAAATCAATCATGGGCGTTATGTCTTTAGGTGTTCCTACTAAAGCTACAGTTGAAATTACAACTGAAGGTGAAGACGAAAAAGATGCAGCTGACGCAATCAAGAAAGTAATCGTTGAACAAAAAGTTACTGACAAAGTTTCTGATTAATTATAATAATCAACTTTGACTTTTAGGACCACATTTGTGGTCCTATTTACTTTATATGGAGGCAAATATGGAATATTTAAATGAAAGTATCTGCAATAAAGCAGTTTTTTATAAAGAGCAATTACCATCTTTTATAGGTGTTGCAATATATAATTTTGGTAGTAATAATGATTATGATATATTAGCATATATTGATGTAGATGAAGTTGGAGAAAAAGGGATTATTCTAACAAAAACCCATTTTTATTTTAGCTTTGCTTTTAAAGATAGTTTTAGCTATGATGATATTGAAACATTAACTTATGAAAAACATCATAATAATGACAAAACCACAGCAATCATTAAAACACACGAACATACTTATAAATTTTCTAATCACTATATTCATCAATTAAATCTATTAAAATACTTATCAGAAGTATCTGATAAACCCATTGATATACTGATGAATGATTATGAAAAGATAGAATATTATTTAGATATAGTATTTGATGATATCAATCAAGATGCTTTTGAAGATGTCACATTAACCTATCAACAAGCACTTAACTTTAAAGAGTTATGTGATAATTTGAATCTTATACGTAATATGGATGATCAAAACTATGCATATGAACTTCAAACGATGTTACCAAAAGCATTAGAATTCTTTGATAAACTAGATATTGGTAGTGACGAAATTGATGAATTAGTTAATCTATATGATAAATTGCATCAACAGGAAGAAAATCAAATATCCGCTTATGATGATATGATGGAAAAAATCAAGCAAGGCAATCCAAAGACTATAGATCAACTACGTTCAGCGATGAAGATGTTAGGCATCTCTGAAGATGAACTTAGAAACATGTCACATGAAGAATTGATTGACTATTTATATCAATTGGCTGAACAATACCATGTACCTAAGGGTATGTTAGATAAAATGATTAAAAAATATGATAATCGATAAGATTATCTTTTTTTTAAACACAATTATATGATATTATATATTTAGATTTTTAGACAAATGTCTAAATAAAGGAGATTGTATATGGATATATTTAAAGCGTTAAGCGATCCAACAAGGAGATCTATATTAGAATTATTAAAAGAAAAAGATATGAATGCAGGAGAAATTGCGGAACATTTTAAATGACCAAGCCATCTGTATCACATCATCTAAACATTTTAAAAAGCAGTGGATTGATTATCGATGAAAGGCATGGTCAAACTATTGTATATAGTTTGAATATGACAGTATTTCAGGAAGTGATTCATTGGGTCATGAGTTTTAATCTAGAAGGTGAAAAAGATGTTAAAGAAGAGTTTTAGTATTATTCTATGGCTTATGACAATAGCTATGATGATAAGTGTTTGTTTTATGGATGATGTTATTCCTATTCATTGGAATTTTCATTTTGAAATTGATGATTATGGAAGCCGTTATATCTTTTTAGGATTATCATTATTACCTGTTGTGATGTATTATGGATTTGATTTGATAAATAGATTGGACGAACACTTAAAAAAGTATGAAGAAAAAACAAATGATTATGAAGTGATAAGAATAATTATAACATTGCTTATGTTAGCAATTGATTTTATTTGGATGTATATGTGTTTTAATCCTCAAGGTAATATGGAAGTATCATTATCTGTTGTTTTTTGTATGTTTTTATTATTTTTAGGAAATTATATGCCTCGCATTCCCATGAATTATTATGTTGGTATACGTTTTCCTTGGACTGTCAATAATGAAATAGTTTGGAAGAAAACACATAAGATTGGTGGATATATTTTTGTTGTTTCAGGATTGATGATGTTGTTATTGACGATTTTAGATTTATGTGGGTTTGATTTGATAGTAGTATTGATACTGCTTGATTCAGTAGTAATAGGCATATATTCATATGTTATACATAGAAAACAACAATCTTAAAAATAATTTTGATATGAAAACGTATAATTATGATATAATAGGTGTATGTTCAATTTTAGTTTCTTTCTTGCATAGCAAAGCATAAAGTTGGTAAGAGTTTTAGTCGTCTGGTAAAATGTCAAGAAGAAATTCCCGAATTGCAAGCAGAAAGTGAAATTAAGATGAAAAAAATTTAATTTTTATA
>JAJQDJ010000162.1 GCA_021202205.1 Erysipelotrichaceae bacterium | reverse complement strand
TGCCCTCCAAATCAGCCCTCCCTTAATTCCAGTTTCATTTTACAATACGGGAAATAATCAAAAATTCAAAAAGTTATTGACTTTAAACGATGTAAGTGCTATGATACAATTGTAAGTTGGTTTGTTACTCTTTGAGGCTTCCCCAATAACACATATTTTTATGCGTTCTTAGGGAAGTTTCAAAGAGTTTTTTTGTTGGAGGTAAAAAGATGAGAGTAGTTAAGAATATTCACAATAACATATCTATATGTCTTGATTCTAAAGGGAACGAAGTTGTTGCTTTTGGTAAGGGAATAGGTTTTAGAAAACCTCCATATGATGTTCCGATGAGACAAATAGAGCGTTCTTTTTATAATATTAATCCAATATTTATCGATAATTTATCACAGATACCAGAAAATATTATTGATATAAGTACACAAATAGTCGGCTATGCAAATACTCTTTTAAATGGAGAATGCAATGCTAATATAGTCTTTACGTTAGCTGATCATATAGAATTTAGTATCAAAAGACAAAAAGAAAATATTTATGTTGATTTGCCACATCTTCATGATACGAAATATATGTATCCTGAAGAAATAAAAATTGGAGAATATGCATTAAAACTCATTAAGGACAAATTGAATATACAATTGCCTAAACAAGAGGCAGCTGTTATTACATTATATATTATTGATTATGGTCTTGTTTCTACACAATTAACTGATGCAAATAGTATGACTAGAATTGAACAATGCATTGATGTTGTAGAAGGATGCTTTAATATAAAAGTTGATAAAGAGAGTTTTAATTATTCAAGGTTTGTATCACATATGTATTTTCTTTTAGATAGAGTTGCTAATCATGAAGAAATTCAAACAACGAATAATTTGATTTTTGATCAATTGGTAGAAGAATATCCTAAAACATATGAATGTGCTAAACAAGTAGCTGAAAGATTAGAATTGAAACTGACGGATGAGGAAATATTATATCTTATTCTTCATATTAATCGCTTGATTAGTAGAGAAGAATCAAATTAAACTGATTATTACGATAATATAAGCGCGCAATATCATCGTTAAAAATATAAAAATAGCTATAGGAGGAAAGAGTTAAATGGCTAAACAAAATTATGAGGAGTTATCACAAAATATACTTGCTCAAGTTGGTGGAAAAGAGAACATATCACGTGCATATCATTGTATGACACGTTTAAGATTAGACATTAAAGATAAAGGTTTAGTAAATATTGAAGAGTTAGAGAAAGTATCAGGTATTGTTGGTACTCAATGGAATGGAAATCAATTACAAATTATTATTGGACAACAAGTTGATGATGTTTATGTTGATTTTTGCAAGGTTTCAGGTTTAACAGAAGAAACAAAAATTGATGAAAACTTAGATGAAGAAAAGAAAAAATTCAGTATTCAGTCATTATTCCAAACAATGTCTGCTATTTTGTTACCAGTTGTTCCAGCACTTGCTGGTGGAGGTATGATCAAGGGTATTATTACTATTTTGACATCATATTGTGGTATTGATGAAGCTTCAACTGCAATAGTTGTTATGACTATGGCTGGAGATTGTGTATTCTATTTCTTACCTTTCTTAGTAGCATGGTCTGCTTCTAGACGCTTTAAAACTGATACAGCATTGGCTATTGCTATGGCTGGTATACTATTATATCCTACAATGACTTCAGGATATACGGATGGCTTATCAGCAATGAGTTTCTTTGGTTTACCAATCCCATTTGTAAGATATTATGGTAGTACAATTCCTATTATTTTAACAGTATGGGTTTTAAGTTATGTGTATAAATGGATTAATAATCTTATTCCTAAGAGTTTAAGAATTGTATTTGTTCCAACATTGGTATTGGCTATTATGAATCCATTAGCATTAATTGTTATTGGACCATTAGCTACATATATTTCACAATTATTAGTATATGTATTTAACTTCTTGTATGGATTATCACCAATGATTGCTGGAGCTATTGTAGGTGGAACAAGATTATTTGTTGTTATGACCGGTATGCATTTATCATTAAGTACTATAGCTTTAGGAAATATTGCTGAAATGGGATATGACTGGTTATTACCTATGAATACAATGGGTACACTTGCATTATTTGGGGCTTGCCTTGGTGTATGGGTTAAAGCTAAAAATTCTGAAAACAAGTAAATTGGTGCTTCAACTGCTATTTCATCATTTATTGGTATTACAGAACCTGGTATTTATGGTATTTTCTTAAAATTTAGAAATGCCATGATTGCTACTGTTGCTGGTGGTGCTGTTGGTGGAGCTATTGTTGGTTTGTTTGGAGGACGATCTCTTGCTTATGTTAATTCATGTATTTTATCTACACCTGTATTTATGACAGATAATTTCTGGTGTGTAGCTGTAGGTATGGCTGTATCAGCAATTGTGGCTTTTGCAATTGTTATGGTCTTAGGATTAAAGGAAGATGAAGCAGTAGAACAAAAATAATTTATATATAAAATTTTAGTCGTCTGGTAAAATGTCAAGAAGAAATTTAAAAGATTTTTAAATAAATTC
>JAJQDJ010000210.1 GCA_021202205.1 Erysipelotrichaceae bacterium | reverse complement strand
ACCCGTAAAGTCATTAACATATAATTTCTTAAAAATAAACTTAATGACATTGTACTCTGATCTTTGTTTTTCAATATAACTTTACAATGACTATTCAAATAATCTTCATAAGCACGCGATAATTCATCCTGAATTAAATCATCTTGATCTTTTAATAAATATTGAAATCCACATGCATCAAAAAACTCATGAACATAAGTAAAATCATCATACATATAAAAATTAACACAATGATTTATTTTATATAAATTTTTTCCAATAGTGAATGCCTTCTTTGCATCTATCCCCAAATCAAAAAATGCTATATCATATTTTCTTTGATTGCTCAATAATGTTGTGTAACTTTCTATCACTATTTGCTCTTCACATTTCATTGATTGTATCAATTCTATAATTCTACTTTGATATTTTTTATCTTTAACACATATTAATACTTTCATTTCTCTCACCCATCTCTATTTTACACTATATTTCAAATAATCATATACTGTTTTATCGCCAATTTATCCACTTTTCATATTTCTTGTTTATTTTCATTTAATTATGTTATAATGTTCTAGCAAGGAGGCATGATTATGAGTTTTAAAAAAATGGATATTAAAGATTTAGAAATGAATCCTTTTACAGCAATTGGAAATGATTGGATGCTTATTAGTGCAGGTAATGCAGAAAAAGTCAATACAATGACGGCTTCATGGGGTGGTGTTGGTCATTTATGGAATGAAAATGTTGTAACCGCCTATATTCGTCCCCAACGTTATACAAAAGAATTTGTAGATAGAGAAGATTGTTTTTCTTTATCATTCTTTGATGGAAAAAAGAAAGAATTAGGTGTTTTAGGAACTGTATCAGGAAGAGATACTGATAAAATTAAAGATGTTGATTTCCATGTAACATTTATTGACGGTGTTCCAACATTTGACGAAGCTAAACTGGTATTCATTCTTGAAAAATTATACGCCGATACTATTAAAGAAGAATGTTTCTTAAATAAAGATGTTGATAATAAAAACTATCCAGATAAAGATTATCACACTATATATATTGCAAAAATAAAAGGTGTTTATGTTAAGGCGTAAGCACCTTTTATATAGGCATTTTTTAAATATACTATAAAACATCAGTTTTGAACAGTATGATGAAAAGTAGGTGAAGTATCATCAATCGTTCTAAATTCATAACCTCTTTCAATTAATTCATCTAAAATATACGGTAAAGCTGTTACCGTATTATCTTGAGTTCCACTATCATGCATCAAAAACATAATATCTTCTTTGCCGTCAATTTCTTCCAATGCTTTTTCTTTTAATCCATCAACTGTTTTAATTCCTTCACCATCACCATTAATAGATGTCCAATCATAATACTGATAGCCTAAATCAATCACTTTCTTTGTAAGGACACTCATTATACCCTCATTATACTTTTTAGAAACCAAATTACTAGAGCCACCAGGAAAACGTATATATTTTGTATATTCTCCAATTTGTTCATAAACAACTTCTTTGATTTTATTAAGATCGTTCAAATAATTTTTAACAGAAGTATAAATATACTCATAATCGTGGCTATAGGAATCTAATCCTATTACATGACCTCTATCATAAGCTTCCTTGATATAATCGAAATAATCAGGCGCTGTTCCTGTCACAAAGAAGGTTGCTTTAATATTATATTCATCTAAAATATCTAATATTTCTTTGGTATTTGATGAAGGACCATCATCAAATGTTAAATAACAAGTTTTAATGCCATCTTTTGTAGCTTCTCTATTATCATAGGAACTCAATATTTCAATATTTCTACTATACGTTTCTTCATTGTCATATTGATCACTCACATGATAGTAAACTGTATATTCGCCTATTTGTTTTAGATTCAATGATGTATCATCAATCGTGTAAGTAGGATTATCATCATGATCATCCTGGATTGTTACACCTTCCTTTAAATCTATAGCATCGCCTAATAATAATGTTAATTTATCAATACCACTTAATGTTGGTGGGTTGGTATCTGATTCTTCTACTTTGACATAGGCTATTTTTTCTGTTGTATTATGATAACTATCTTCAACAATGACATGTACCTCATAAATTTTGATTTCATTAAAAATATAGTCTTCCTTAAAATAAACTGTTGTTGATGATTGGTCTTGAATCTGTGTAACCAAATCATAAGGATCCAATGTCTCATTTCGCAATATAACTTGATCAATGGTTTCAAATTCCGGGGAAATCGTATCATCAATATAGACTTTTAAAGTGAATATATATTGATGCTATTGATAATAGATAGTATATTCACCTAGTTTCTTATTATTAACTTCATTATCAATAGTCAATTCCTCAATATCTATATGGGATAATGTTTCTATATAATCATAAGGTTCTACAGTATCATATAAAGATAAATGAACTTCGTCTTGAATAAAATGAATACGAGGTTGCTGTGAAAAGAAATATATAAACATCAATCCAAAGAAGAGAGATAAAGAATAAAATGTACCCTGTAAAATGGACAGTTAAATAAAAGAGAGTCAAGGCATTAA
>JAJQDJ010000233.1 GCA_021202205.1 Erysipelotrichaceae bacterium | reverse complement strand
CTTCTCATTTTTGAGAAGGGGAATGTCACCAAATCTTAACTTAATGACATTGATCATTTCGATTCCCTTTTCTTTATGCCATTGTTAATGGTTCCTGGTTTCCAGTAACTTCACCAGTTTTAGTAGTTGCAACATAGTATACAGCATTTTCTTCTGGTTTATAGTATACTTCTAAAGTATCGATTGTATTCATTTTAATATTTTGAGCTTTTAGAGCTTCTTTGACTGTCTTTTCGATATCTTTTGTTTCAACACTTGTATTATTAAATTGAACTTGAATTGTAGTTTTCATGTATTTTACCTCCTCATTTTATTGATAAATGAAAGAATTTCATCAACCCTCTCGATTTACATTGCCTAATATAACAGATTTTCCTCATGATTACAAACTTTATTCAAATTTTTTTAGAAAAATATTTTCTTTTTCAGAAAAATTTGGAAAATCGGATGTGCTTTTCATCATATGTCTAAATTTTTATTGATTATAGGTAGTTTTTTAACGATTTTTATATATGCGATATAACCAATCACTTCAAATATTAATCCTATAATAATATCTAAAATAATGGTTATCATTATTGATGTATTAGCTATAAATAGAGGTATCATTAAAAAACTACTCAACAGCGAAACTTCATAATAGTTATTAGCATAACTATATATTTCCAAGCCTAGACATATCATTTCTGCTATAATTATCATAACAATACTCATCATCATACATATCATAACACCTTGTTTATTAAGGCCAGAATGTATCAATTCATAACCTATGAAACATCCCCAAACAACAATAAAACCACACCATGATGGAAATATCCCTAGTTGTGACATAGCTATCCATAAGATAACACCTACAAAAGTTCCTATAAAACCTGTTAATACTTTTATTTTCATTTAATCACCATACATATCATAACATATATAACAAAAAAAGTGGAGAATTCTACTTTTTCTTTATACTTTAGTTTTTTTCTTTTTAATACAGAAATAAGCCCCTGTTGCACTAATCATTGCAGCAACTGGTAATATAAAGTAACTATCATCACTTGTTTTAACAGTTGACACAGTACTTTGTGTTGTATCAGTAGTCGTTGTTTTATCATCTGTTGTCGCATCATCTGCT
The DNA here is from genome assembly GCA_021202205.1 of Erysipelotrichaceae bacterium. Taxonomy (GTDB): domain Bacteria; phylum Bacillota_I; class Bacilli_A; order Erysipelotrichales; family Coprobacillaceae; genus JAJQDJ01. The sequence continues at coordinate 1,429 of JAJQDJ010000233.1, read as the reverse complement.
GTTATATCTGTACTATCATTAGAATTAACATATATCAATTCTCCAGTTTCAGTATCTCTTTGATAATTTTCAAAGAATTCCCACATGTATGTTGCTTCTGGCTTGTAGTTCCAATGAGCTTGGTCTTTAATAGCTGCAAATTTCATAATCACGCCATTATCATTAGATAATGTACCTTCTAATGTATCCTTAATACCTAAGGTAATCCATTGTTCATCATCTAATTGGATACCATAATATTCATTGAGACTCATATCATACGTTTCTGATACCTCTAAACCATTAATCTTTTGATAAGATTGGATAAATGAGAACATATCAACATTGCTATCAACCATTTGCATGTAAAGATTTTCTCCTACCTGATAACTATTTGTACTTGATCCATCAACAGAAATCATACCAAAGAAATCATGATCACCACAAATATACATATAAGCAACATCGCCACCATCATAATCCTCAGCAATTTCAGCTAATTCTTCTTTATCAAGACCGGAAGCACTCACTGCTCCAACAGCTGCGAAAACATCACTATATTTAACACCATATAAAGATGAAGCACTGCCACCAGCAGATAAGCCAGTAATATAAATTCTAGAAGTATCAATTTGTGGATATTTTTCTTCTAGCATTTCTATCCATTCGATGAGTTTATCTCCTTCTAGGCCATCACAATTAAAGAAATTAGGACCTTCTTCACCAGTTTCAGAATCAGTGACAGTATCCTGCCATTCAGGTGATACGACAATAAAATTTTCTTCAGCGGCCAATTCTACCCAGCCAGTTGTTTCACCCTGAATTCTAGCATCATTACCATTACCATGTAATGTCACGACTAATGGAACAGTACCATCGTCCATATTCAGCGTTGCTTCAGGAATATATTCAAACCAAGTATATTCACCTTCACCATTTAATGGTTGAGAATAATATGTATTATAAATAATACGTAATTCATCATAATCAGCAATACCAATCAATAAATATGGATCAGTTTATAGATTGAATCATCTCATTATAAACATCATTTCTTATTTCTTTAATGCTTTTTTCCTTAGATATTATCTGATGATGCGAATTGATGGCATACATGGCAACATGCATAGCCTCTTTCAATTCATTATAGTTTTTATATCCCATCTTTTTGATAAAGCGACTTAATGTCGATTGAGATATATAGCATTTTTGACTAAGCTGTTCTAAAGAAAGAATATCCAAATCATATCTGTTTTCGATAAATGCTTTTGCTATAATTGTGTCGTTTGTTTCTTTTCTAGATTTGTTAACTAATACTAGTAAATCATATAATGATGTAAATTTATCCATATCTCTCATTCTTTTTTCCATTATACCATATAAAAAATGTCCCAAAAAGGCAATGTCATTAAGTTAAGATTTGGTGACATTCCCCTTCTCAAAAATGAGA
>JAJQDJ010000203.1 GCA_021202205.1 Erysipelotrichaceae bacterium | reverse complement strand
CTTCTCATTTTTGAGAAGGGGAATGTCACCAAATCTTAACTTAATGACATTGGAGAATAGATATGTCATTTTTACAAGACTTACAATCAAAAATTAAAAATCCAAATTGTACAGTGATTCTTCCAGAAAGTGATCAAGAAAGAATTTTATTAGCTGCTGCACAAATAGTAAAAAAGGGTATAGCTATTCCAGTTTTAGTCGGAAAAGAAGATAAAATAAAAGAATTGGCATCACAATTAAAAATTGATTTAAATGGCATACAATTTGTTGACAATCAAGACGAAGAAATTATCCAAGATGTTATAACAAAATATCATTCAATCAATAACCTATTTAGTGAAAAAAGTTTACGTAGAAAAGTAAAAAATTCCCTAAATTTTGCAGCTATGTGTGTAGCTATTGAAATGTATGATTGTTTAGCGGCAGGGGTTTATTATTCTACGGGAGATGTTATACTCTCTGCACAATCTTTAATAGGTACTCAAGATAATATTCAAACATAGGCATTGTAGAAACAAATGATAGCAATGCACAGATATTTGCCATTGCCGATTGTGCTGTTAACCCTGCTCCATCTTCAAAACAACTATCAGACATTGCTATTACATCTGCACAAACAGTCAAAAAACTACTTGATTACGAACCAAAAGTTGCTATGCTCTCTTTTTCAACAAAAGGTAGTATTGCCCATGAGTCAGTGGATAAAATAATAGAAGCAATTCATTTAGCAAAGCATAGCCAGCCAGAATTAAAAATAGACGGTGAATTTCAATTAGATTCTGCATTGTTACCAGAAATAGCTAAAAGAAAGGTCCCTGATCATTCTGAAGTAGCTGGCCAAGCTAATGTACTTATATTTCCAAATTTAGATGCAGGAAATATTACCGTTAAAACGCTTCAAATATTCGCTCATGCAAAGGCAAATGGACCATTACTTCAAAGTTTTAAACGACCAGTAACAGATTTTTCAAGATCTGCATCAGTCGATGAAATTATTGTAAAAATAACTATGTTGGTTATATTAGCAAACAAATAGTTTTAAGGAGATGCTTTAATAGCATCTCCAAATTTTATAGGAGGTATTATGAAAATATTAGTTATTAATCCTGGTTCTACTTCTACTAAAATAGCTGTTTTTGAAGATCTAAACCAAATATTCAAGAAAAATATTATTCATACAATGGATGAATTAAATCAATTTCAAAACAATAACGAACAAATTCCTTATCGTAAACAAATGATTTTAGACGCACTTCAAGAAAATGGATACAATATTCAAAATATGGATGCATTTGCTTCAAGAGGAGGCGGACAATGTTCTCATATAGGAGGAACTTATAAAGTCAATGAATTAATGGTAAAGGAAGCATATGAAGAAAAATATGCATCACATCCTGCTTTGTTAGGAAGTCAAATTGCTTATCAATTCATGCAAGAAACTGGCAAACCAGCTTTTATGGTCAATAGTCCTGCAACCGATGAAATGAAACAGATAGCCAGAATTACAGGTATTAAAGGTGTATATAGAATTTGTTATAGTCATGCTTTAAATCAAAAAGAAGTAGCATTAAGATATGCTCAAAGTATTAATGAAGAATACGAAAACTTAAACCTCATCATTTGTCATATTGGTGGTGGTGTTAGTGTGACTGCCCATGAAAAAGGTAAAATGATTGATACGAATGATATCTTAAATGGAGATGGACCAATGGCCCCAAATAGAGTTGGAAGTATTCCAACTATCGATATCATTGAAAGATGTTATGAAGGTTATAGCAAAAATGAAATGATGAAGTTTGTTAGAAGTCAAGGTGGTCTATATGATCATTTAGGAACAACTGATGCTAGAGAAATTGTAGAAATGATTGAAAATGGAAATCATTATGCCAAAAACGTTTATGATGCTTTTATTTATCAAATTGCTAAATATATTGGCAGCATGTACATTGCTATGCATTGTCACTGTGATGCTATTATTCTCACAGGAGGTATTGCCAACGATAAATATGTCACTAATCAGATCAAAGATTATGTTGAAAGTATCGCACCAGTTTTTATTAAGCCTGGCGAATTTGAAATGGAGGCTTTAGCGCATGGTGCTTATGATGCCTTAACAAAACATAATGCTTATGAGTATACAGGAATTCCTGTTTGGAATGAATCCATGTTATATAATAATGAAAGTTTATAAAATTTTAGATAATGTATATGTTTTCGAAGATATAACAAAATGTTGTTCAAATGTCATCATTGGAGATAAAAAAGCACTTGTTTTTGATACTGGAACAGGTGTTGAAAATTTATATGATGAAATTAAAAATATAACAGATCTAGATTTAATCGTTATTAATAGTCATGGACATTTTGATCATATTGGTGGAAATTATTTATTTGATAGCATATATATTCATCCATTAGATTATTATCTACCAAATAGTTTTTATAACATTATTCAAACAAGAAAAATAATGATTAAATACTGTGATTTAAAGAACATTAAAGATATAAAACCTCATTTGCACCGTGTGCGTCATTAAAATAAAAAAACATTGATTTT
>JAJQDJ010000194.1 GCA_021202205.1 Erysipelotrichaceae bacterium | reverse complement strand
ACCCGTAAAGTCATTAACATATAATTTCTTAAAAATAAACTTAATGACATTGGGAATCGAATATGTAAATTCCTCTTACAAACATCTTAAATAACTTTTATCAACAAATGTCTACAATATTTAGTCAAAAAATTCAAATTCAAAATCTAAAATAATAACAGTATCCCCAGACTCACATCCAGCTTTACGCAATGCATCATCTAAGCCAATTTGACGCATTTTCAAATCAAAACGCTTGATTCCATCATCACTACCCAAAGAAGACATTTGTACAATTCTTTCGACTTTAGGGCCATCAACACGCCAATAATGATTACCTAAATTATGGATTTCATAACCTTTTTGATCTTTGCTTTCATAAGTATAAATAACACTATTTTCTATTTCTTCTTCATCATCAAATATCGGTGTTTTATCTAATAAATCAGCAATAGCATATAATGGTAAATCAACACCTTCACCAATTAATGCAATAACTGGAAAGACTTGAACATCTTCACCAACTTGTTGTTTAAAACGTTTTAAGTTTTCCTCAGCATTATCTTCATCCATTTTATTAGCAATAACAATTTGCGGACGATCTAATAAATGATATTGATATTCTCCTAATTCTTTATTAGTAGCAAGATAGTCTTCATAAGGATCTCTACCATCAGGGCCACTCATATCTACTATATGAACAATAACACGACATCTTTCAATATGTCTTAAGAATTGATGTCCTAAACCTTTACCTTGCGATGCCCCTTCAATGAGTCCAGGTAAATCTGCCATAACAAAAGAACGCCCATCTTTGGCCTGTACAACACCTAAATTAGGTACAATAGTTGTAAATGGGTAATCAGCTATTTCTGGTTTAGCACGAGAAACAACTGACAGTAATGTAGATTTACCAACAGACGGAAAACCAACAAGTCCCACATCAGCTAATAACTTCAACTCAATAACCAAATTATATTTTTCACCAGGTTCCCCACGTTCACAAATAGTTGGAGCTGGATTTCGACTGGTTGCAAAACGCGCATTACCTCGGCCACCTCGTCCACCTTTAGCAATGACAATACGTTGTCCATCTCTAGTTAAATCAGCTAATTTTTTATTGGTATCTTCATCATAAATAACACTGCCAACAGGCACCTTGAGTATAAGATCATCAGCATCAGCACCATGCATCTTTTTATTCATACCCTGCTGACCAGCTCTGGTTTTATAACTACGATGATATCTAAAATCTAATAAAGTCGATAAAGAATGCGTAGCTTCAAATATAATACTACCGCCCTTACCACCATCGCCACCATAGGGACCGCCTTTTGGCACATAAGCTTCTTTTCTAAAAGAAACAATACCATCGCCACCTTTACCAGATTCAACGTATATTTTAACTTTATCAACGAATTTCATATATTTACCACCTTTTATAAAAAAGAACCTCAACTGAGGTTCTCATTAAGCTTGAGGATATACAGAAACTTTCTTTCTATATTTTCCTAATCTTTCATATCTTACAACACCATCAACCAAAGCAAATAAAGTATCATCTCCACCTTTACCTACATTTGTACCAGGATGAATCTTTGTTCCTCTTTGTCTGTAAATAATAGAACCTGTATGACAACTTTGACCATCAGATAATTTCATACCTAATCTTTTCGCATGAGAATCACGACCGTTCTTAGTAGAACTAACACCCTTTTTAGATGCAAATAATTGTAAATCTAATTTAAACATCATGGTTTTATACCTCCATCTTTATAATTTTTAAATAATCTCCATAGGATTCTTCAATCGTTTTCAAAATTGTTACAAATGTCTCTAGTACCACTTGATGCAATTTATCAAACTCTTCAACAACTATATGACAATATCCAGCTTGCAATTCAATATTTCCATATTCAAGGAAATTATGATTAACAAGTTCATTACAAATACCAACACATGCAGTGCTCACTCCAGCACAAACTAAATCGAATCCATATTCATTACTATCTGCATGTCCCGATACTTCAATTTCAAGGATATCGTTTCCTTCCTTTAATATTTTAACATTAACCATTAATAGCTTCAATTAATAATTTTGTATAAGGTTGTCTATGCCCTTGTTTTTTATGATAATTCTTTTTAGGATTGTATTTGTAGACAGTAATTTTCTTTTCTTTTCCTTGTTTTTCAACTTTAGCATTAACACTAGCATCTTTAATATAAGGATTGCCAATCTTAGCACCTTCAGAAATATATAAGACTTTATCTAAAGTGATTTCATCACCTTCAGCTACATCTAATTTTTCTACAAAAATACTTTGTCCAACTTCAACCTTAAATTGTTTTCCACCTGTTTCAACAACTGCGTACATGATGTACCTCCTTTTTATATAATATTCCAAGACTCGCCAACCAAGGCAGCATAAGCATTTAATACCTTTTATGCGCGGTTGTAGCTAGAGGTCTACAACAAATGTATAATAGCATTTTATAACTTTATCGTCAATCTTTTTTTGAATTATTTCGAGGATCCCGTATTGTAAAATGAAACTGGAATTAAGGGAGGGCTGATTTGGAGGGCAG
>JAJQDJ010000056.1 GCA_021202205.1 Erysipelotrichaceae bacterium | reverse complement strand
GAAAGGAACAGGTAGTGAAAAGCCTAAATATTATACCAAGCTTTGACACTACCAATAATTCGAGGAGGAAAATAATATGAAATATGTATGGATTATCTTAGGTTTCTTATGTCTTGGTTTAGGAACTATTGGAATTGTACTTCCAATTCTGCCAACAGTACCATTTTATATGGCAACTCTTTTTTGTTTCGCACAGAGTTCACAAAAATTACATGATTGGTTTATTAGAACAAAATTATATCAAAATCATTTAGATAGTTTTGTACAACAACGTGCAATGACTTTAAACACAAAGATACGTATTATTACAACTGTAACTATTGTTATGGCTATTGGATTTATCTGTATGAGTAAGGTACCAATTGGAAGAATATGTCTAAGTATTGTTTGGGTATGTCATATATTGTATTTTGCTTTTTATGTTAAAACAAAGTCTATGGATGGTGAAAATATATGAGTTTATCAATATATGTAATGTATTATCATGTGTTTAATTTTCGGAACATTTGTTATGACAGCAGAACTTATGAATCCAGTATCTTTTGTAAGTGATTATCCACCAGAAACACAAAAACAATATTATAAATTTCAACATAAAGAAGCAGTCAAAGAAAAAATAACTAAAATCATGTTGATTAAAAAGATAATAGGTCTTATTGCTTTTGCATTCATTTTTGCATGGATGGCTCACATTGCAGGAGCATATAGTTTTAATGAAGCTTTAATAGCAATTTATGGTTATATGATTGTTATAGCATTATTTGATGTTTTAGTATTAGATTGGATATTATTTCCAAATATTAAGAAATTAAGATTACCTGGAACAGAACATATGAATAAGGAATATCATCAAAAATGGTTTCATGTAAAAGTAATGTTTCCAATGATTTCAGTATTTCTCATTGGAGGTATTATTATAGCAGGATTGATAATACTTATTTGGTAAGAATTGACTAATTTAGATAATTGGTCATTTTAATTGTCATAAATTTTAACTATTCTTTGTAAAATAATGTATAATGAATATATCAGGAGGTCAAAAATGGTAGACAGATATAAAGTTATGCAAAGAGTTTTAAAAGAAAATACTGAACTTAGACATCATTTTCAACAACATCCTGATTTAAGATTCTTATTTTTTGAGGTCACAACAAGATGCAATTTAGCATGCTTGCATTGTGGCAGTTCATGTACTACAAATAATGGTTTCGATATGCCTTCATCATATATAATTAAAACAATACAATCAGTTAAAAAACATTGTCAATCAGATCTTCCGATGTTATGTATAACAGGAGGGGAGCCACTTTTATACAAAGAATTAACAGAGGTGATGATATATGCTTCAAAACTTGGATTTACCTGGGGCATGACTACCAATGCCACATTAATAAATGAACAAAAAGCAATGATGCAGGTCTTGTTTCTATAACAGTCAGCATTGATGGACTAGAAGATAATCATGATTGGTTTAGAAATACACCTCTAGCTTTTAAAAAAATGGAAAAGGGTATCAAAGCATTGATTGACTTTGCACCAGCATATGCAAGAGTAGATGTTTTAACAGTGGTTAATAAAAAGAATATATCTGAACTTGAAGATATTTATCAATTTGTATCCAATATGGGTATTCAATCATGGCGTATTGTGAATATGGAACCAATTGGAAGAGCTATACAAAATCAAGAATTGATGCTTGATGATAATGATTATAAGATACTTTTTGAATTTATAAAAGAGAAGCATTTCGATTCTCAATCAATAGAAGTTGATTATGGTTGTTCACATTATTTAACACTTCAATATGAACGCTTGCTTCGACCATATTTCTTTATCTGTATGGCGGGATTAGGTGTGGCAAGTATTGCTTGTAACGGTGATATCGTTGCTTGTTTAGATATTGAGCGTCGAAAAGAATTGGTTCAAGGAAATATAAGCCATGATGATTTTTGGGATGTTTGGAAAAATAAATATTATTTTTTTAGAAAAGATAAAACTGTATTGAATCAAAAATGTGTAACTTGTGAAGATAAAGAATTTTGTGCTGGGGATTCCGCACATACTTGGGATTATGATAAAAATACACCTATGGTATGTATGAAAGAAATATTAAAAAATGTTTAAAAGGAGGTTATGATTATGGGTACCGATGAAATGGCTATTTGTCCAAATTGTGGAGGAACTTGGATTGAAGATGATCGTTATTGTCGTTTCTGTGGGGCTAAAAATGTTAATTATAAAATCATTATGCCATCATTTTCGACAGTCTATGGATCAGCGCCAATAAAAAGAAAACAAAAGTGTAAAAAATGTGGATATACTTAGGAAATCACAGCCATGATTGATAGAAAAAAATATTGTCTTAAATGCGGTGAAGAGTGCAAAATAGAGTTTTAGTTTTATATTATATATTTGTGGTTATGAACAAACCGTACATGCTTTAAGGTATATAGTAAAGTCAATAATATTTTGCTAAAAAATAATGCTCCCCTGTAGCTAGTAAGTATTAGGAATAACCCGAATTGCAAGCAGAAAGTGGAATTAAGATGAAAAAAATTTAATTTTT
>JAJQDJ010000239.1 GCA_021202205.1 Erysipelotrichaceae bacterium | reverse complement strand
GCCCTCCAAATCAGCCCTCCCTTAATTCCAGTTTCATTTTACAATACGGGATAATGAAAATCTTAGGTTAAATCAATTTTTTTCTATCAAAATTTTTAAAAATATGTTAAAATTAATCTGAGGTGATTATCGTGGAACCTATACAGCTAAAAGTAAGTAGTAGCACATTGGAGAAAATGAAAAAATTTTATGATAGTCAAATGGTTCCTATTGATGACACTAACTTGATATTTAGGGCACATGCTATTGGTTGTGATATTATTGCTAAAGAGGATATGACAGTTGAATTTACGGGAGAAAATGCCTTAAATGAGGCAAAGCATTGGTCAAAGAAAATAGCTAAAAGACTAGCAGAAGATCCTAGTGATCATTATGATATATTTCCTTATCCTCATATAGGCTGTGCTGAAACGGGATCAAGTGATTATTTGGGACCTATTTGCGTAGTTGCATGTTTTGTTAACGAGGAAGATGTAGAATTATTAAAGAGTTTTGAAATTGATGACATTGATAAGTTATCCAATCAAGATATTATAAAATATGCGAAAATAATTAAAGATAAATTGATTTATAGCTTATTAATATTAGATAATTCTCATTATAATAAAATGGTTCAAACTGGTCTTAATCAGGCAAATATCAAATCTAAGCTTTACAATCAGGCAACTGTCAATGTTATACAAAAAGTAAAGCAAAATGTGAGAGTTAAAGTGATCAATCAATTTGTTTCTCCAAAAACTTATTTTAACTATTTGAAGAATGAAGTTATTGTTGTTAAAGATATGTTGTTTGAAAAAGAAGCTGAGTCAAAATATATGGCTGTTCTCGCTGCAGAAATTCTATCTAGATATGCTTATTTACAATATTTTGCTAATATGACTAAGAGCTTAAAGATGAATTTATGTCGTGGAACAAGTTCAAATGTAGATGTAGTAGTAGCCAAAATTGCCACAAAGTATGGCGAAAGAATGCTTACTAAAGTTGCGAAGCTTAATTTTACCAATACTAAACGTGTAAAAGCTTTATTAGGTAATCAACAGTAGAAATGGCACTAGCCATTTCTTTTATATTTGGAGGATTTTATGAGTGAACATGTTTTAGAAGTCAAAAATTTAAAGAAAGTCTATGGTATTCATACAGCAAGTGAATTTGAAACTTTGCATTATATAAATTTTACTTGTGATAACGGTGAGTTTATTTGTATTATGGGACCTTCGGGTTCGGGAAAATCAACATTTATTAATAATATATCAACTATAGATAATCCTACTAGTGGAAAAGTTTATATTCAAGGTGTCGAAATTAGGACAATGTCTTCTAATGAAATTGGAAAATTCAGATATGAAAATCTAGGATTCATATTTCAAGATTTTAACTTATTGGATACCCATACTATCTATGAAAATATTGCCATGCCCTTATCATTAAAGAAAGTAAAGGCTGCTTTAATTCATGATAAAATACAACAATTAGCGCAAAGCATGAATATTGATGCCTTGCTAAAAAAATATCCCCATGAATGTTCGGGTGGACAAAGACAACGTGCCGCTATTTGTAGAGCTTTAGTTAATGATCCTAAAATCATTATTGCTGATGAGCCGACAGGTAATTTGGATAGTGTGAATTCTAATGAATTGTTAAAATTGCTTCAGCAATTAAATCAAGAAAACGGTGTAACAATTATCATGGTATCCCATGATTCATTAATTGCATCTTACTCAACGAGATTGATTTATATAAAAGATGGTCTTATTGACCAAACATTAGAAAGAAAGGATATGACACAGGAGGAATATTTTCAACGTATAGTTGAAATCAATGCTACTCAGTCAAAGGATGTATTTCATCAATGATATACAAAGAAGCTATTAGATCAATCAAGGATGATTTTTCTAGATCATTATTTTATTGGTTGACCTTTGTCATAACATCAATGTTTATATTTTTGTTCTTTAATCTATCTTATAATAAAATGGTTGGTTTTACTTTTATTAATAACAAGAATGATCTTATGAGTTATATTACAATTTTTGTAGTTGCTGTATGTCTTATTGTTATCTTCTTTGCTAATGACTTCTATGTTAAAAAGAAAGCCAAGCAATTGGCTATTCAACTTGTTTGTGGAGCAACCTTTTTCTAACTCGCACAGTTTTTATTATTTCAAACATTATTATTGCTTTTTATTGCCATCCCTATAGGTATTGTATTAGCTTTATCGCTCATACCAATTCTTAATCTTTTAATGTCATATTATCTTCATACAAGTATGAATATAACTCTTCAATCAGGAGCTATTAGTGCTACAGTAGTAATATTATTTATGGTTATCATTTGGTGTACTATTCTTAATCTAGGATATGCCTATCGTAATTCTATTGTTCATTTACTTAATGATGATAAAGTTCAACTACAATCTATCAGTCTTCCTGCATTATATAATATTCAATTATCAGAGAAGTTTATGGTCGTTTTAGCTTGTATTCTTTATTTTGGTGGAGCTATATCTTATTTATGATATTGATTCTGTATTATTTGTTGCTATTTTAGGGGTTATAGGCCAATGTCATTAAATTAAGATTTGGTGACATTCCCCTTCTCAAAATGAGAAGGGGTCTTTTTTATTTAA
>JAJQDJ010000152.1 GCA_021202205.1 Erysipelotrichaceae bacterium | reverse complement strand
CATAATATCATAATAAGAAAATTCATAATGAAATTGATTGTTTGTTATTTCAAACAAATCTTCATGAAAAATCAAATCATAAACATTAATATCTAAGACTTGTTTTTGTTGTAATAGGATGATATTTATTTTTCTTCGATGCCATAGACAATATAGAATAATCATTACAACAATAAGTCCAATAAAACGAATGGCTTCCATATATACCTTTTCAGGGAATAATATAAAATACATCTTAGAAAAATTAGAGAGAAAAGGTATGCCATAAATAACAATATATAAGGCTATAATAACTAATAAAGCCATATAAACAATTTTATCATAAGATAGCTTTATATATTTTCTGTATTTTTTTAAATTTACGTCGTTTATTGTATTATGTTCAATTTTAATGATTTCTTTATTCATGCCGTTATTCCTTTCTATTTGGTTATTTTGTGGAAATATAACAATAGATTCCTATCTTTTAAATTGATTTCTCTATCCTTAAAATTATTTTTTAAAACCATAATTTGTTTTCTTCTATTAGGTACCATATTCAAAGGTAGCTTATTTAAACTAAACCATCTTAACTCTTTAGTTTCATTGCCAGAACTGATAGGTTTTCCTGAAACAATAGTACCATGAAAAATATGTTGAATATCTGAATACTTTGATCGATTATAAGTTCCGACTTTATAATTTACGCAAATATGATAACCCGTTTCTTCATAAGCTTCACGTTTTGCACAATCTTCGATTGTCTCATTTGGCTCTAATCTACCACCTGGTAAATCCCATAGTGGATAATCTTGTCTTTTTAATAACAGTATTTTATTGTCAGTGTTAATAATAATAGTAAATGCACCTTTTGTTATATTCATTTTTTACCTCACTTTATTAAGCATTATATCATAAGTTACATTTATATATTTAAAAAAATTTCAATATACAATGTTATTCTTAAATATGATAATATAAAAGCATAAAATAAAATTCATTCCAACTATTTAAGAGGTGATTGCAATGTTTAAAAAAATGAATATTATCATACTTGTATTTTGTTTCTTACTTATTTTGGCTTGTAACAATAATGTAACCAACAACACCAATCAAAGTAATGATGATACAACTGATAACGAAGAAATAACTAATATTGAATATACAATACCAGATGAATTTTTCAATAAAATTTTTAGTCAAGATGAAGAAGGTAATATATATTTTCATTTAGGTAGATATATTTATTGTATGGATTACAACTATGATGTTCATGTGTTTTACGATTGTTGGTATGGAGATAATTATTATCTAATGGATTGTAAATATTATGATGGATATATTTATTCATTTGCTATCAATTATAATGAAGACGATAGCAATCATGGATGGAATCTTGTTAGAATTGATGTTGATAGTCAAGAATTTGAATTATTATGTTTTGTAGAGATTCCGACATCATTTGAAGATATGAGTATATATGATAATTGTCTTTATCTTATTAGCGATGAAATGATGCGTGTTTATTCAATAGATGATTTTTCTAATTATGAAGATATGTATTATACCTATTATGATGAACGTAATGAATTTTATAATGATATATATTTTGATTCTGATACAAATTTGGGTATTAAACATGTTTATAATAATTATTTGTATAGTATTGATAGTTATAATGAGCAAGTCATTCAATACGATATTCTTACATGTGAAGAGACTACCTATCCAGTAGATTCTGATGAATTGGAAATGGATTTAATTGGTGATGTATGGTTAGTGTCTTGTGCGGATGCTCATTCAGGTTATATTGTTATGTATGACTTAGATTTTAGTGAAAGAACTGTTTTGCTGGAAGTAGAAATTAAAGATGGTGATCGTTTTAATTTTACTTAGTGAATTGGCATTGATCCAGGTATATCAACAGTGGTAGTTCATGGTATGATTTAGATAATTTAAGTAACTATTATCAATTAAATGAAACATTATTCAATAAAAACAAATGAAAGTTACTATAAGAAATAAATGTTTTATGATATAAAAAGCATCATTCATTATGATACTTTTTATATAAAATAAAAAAGATATGAATTTCTTCATATCTTTGTCTATCGTGCGGGTAACAGGACTTGAACCTGCACGCCGAAGCACTAGATCCTAAGTCTAGCGTGTCTGCCAGTTTCACCATACCCGCATGGTGCCGGCTAAAGGACTTGAACCCTCAACCTACTGATTACAAGTCAGTTGCTCTACCAGTTGAGCTAAGCCGGCAATATTCAAATGGTGGAGGTTAACGGGCTCGAACCGCTGACCCTCTGCTTGTAAGGCAGATGCTCTCCCAACTGAGCTAAACCTCCACATGGTGACTCGTGCGGGATTCGAACCCGCAAATGCATGCGTGAAAGGCATGTGAGTTAACCGTTTCTCCAACGAGCCACTGGCGCTTCAAGTAGGACTCGAATCTACGACCCACGGATTAACAGTCCGTTGCTCTACCAACTGAGCTATTGAAGCATTTATTCTTGCTAGTGCCTAAATATAATAGCATAGTGATAATACAAATGCAAGCACTTTTTTTAAAAAATAAAAATAAATAAAAATCCCGTATTGTAAAATGAAACTGGAATTAAGGGAGGGCTGATTTGGAGG
>JAJQDJ010000134.1 GCA_021202205.1 Erysipelotrichaceae bacterium | reverse complement strand
AAATAATACAACATTAAAATATCCAACATAATTACTGCTTTTTTTTATTTCTTTATGATTAATTAATGCCTTTTTTCCTAATTTAGATAAAATAATTTCTAATTCTATATTTTTATGATTACTTTCTATCAAACCATGAATTTTAGTAAAGTCTTCATCAAAATATATCATTTCATCTATGACTTTAGTTTTAAAACTTCTTGACATAGATAATATATAAATAGCCTCTAATAAATTTGTTTTACCTTGCGCATTTTTACCTATAATAATATTAATATAAGGATCAAAGTCTATAGAACATTGTTGATAATTTCTAAAATTCTTTAATTCTATATGATTAATCTTCATTTTTAATGATAAATTCTCTATCTAAAAATGAAACACGATCACCATTGTATAATTTCTTACCTCTTCGTGTTTCTATTTTTCCATTAACTAAAACTTCGCCATTTTGAATCACAATCTTAGCTAATGATCCACTATCAACAAGTCCAGCTAACTTAAGTGCTTGTCCTAAAACAATAAATTCAGTTTGAATATTTAATACTTGCATATCACCACTCCTCTTAACTTTAATTATTATATCACAAAATGATTAAAAATGATAGTTTAAAAGGCATTTATACTAAAAACGATATCTAACTCATTTTTAGCACAAATGCCCACAGAAGCTAAAATTTGGCTTAATTTTAATTATTTACTTAAATCTTCACCGTTTGTTTCAATAACTTTCTTATACCAATAGAATGAATCCTTAGGTCTTCTAGATAAATCTCCAGTACCATCATCATGTTTATCAACATAGATAAATCCATAACGTTTTCTCATTTCACCAGTACCTGCTGAAACAACATCAACACAACCCCAAGTTGTATAACCAATCAAATCTACACCATTGTCAATAGCATCAGACATGGCCTCTATATGAGGAATAAAATAATCAATACGATAATCATCATGAATAGAACCATCTTCTTCTACCTTATCAAAAGCACCTAAACCATTTTCTACAATCATTAAAGGAATTCTATATCTATCATATATCTTCTCTAATGTATATTGTAAACCTAATGGATCCAATGCCCATCCCCAATCAGAATAAGATAGATATGGATTTCTAATACCTGCAGAATAGTTACCTTGTACACTATCTTCAGATTCATGAGTTGTGACATTATTTGTCATATAATAAGAATATGTAAACATGTCTACACAACCTTCTTTTAAGGCAACTTTATCTTCTTCAGTAATATCTAAATCTTTAATATTATGTTCCTTCCAGATTCTCTTAGAGAATGGAGAATATTCACCAAAACATTGAACATCACCACAATAATAGAAATTTTCTTCTATAGTTTGTTGACAAAGTAATATATCCTTAGGATCACAAGTATGAGGATAAGTAATAGCACCTGATAACATACATCCAATCATATTTTCACTATCAATTTCATGTCCTAATTTAACAGCTTTAGCACTTGCTACAAATTGATAATGTAAATGTGTTAAACGTTTCTTATAATCTTCATCACTAGCTCCATCACCAAACATATTAATCACATTTAAAGTATTATTGATTTCATTAAATGTAAGCCAATATTTAACAAGTCCTTTGTATTCAGTAAAAATAGTCTTACAATACTTTACAAATAAATCAATATAAATACGATTTTGCCAATCACCATATTTTTCAACTAAAGCAATAGGTGTATCAAAATGATGAATTGTTACTAGTGGTTCAATATTATGATCTTTTAATTCTTTAAAAACATCACGATAGAATTCAATACCTTCCTGATTAGGTGTATCTTCTTCACCAGTAGGATAAATTCTAGACCATGAAATAGACATTCTAAACATCTTAAAGCCCATTTCTGCCATCAACGCAATATCTTTTTTATAATGATGATAGAAATCAGTACCTTCATGATTTGGATAAAGATATTCATCAAAACATGCATAATGAGCACCTTCTTCAGGTAATGAATCATCAAATGGAACTTGATTAGTTGCATGATGATTGCCATCTTTATCAATCCATGTAACCATTCTAGATTCCTTAACACTACCACCTGTTGTAAAATCAGTTAAAGCAGGGCCTCTGCCACCTTCATTCCAACCACCTTCATACTGATTAGCTGCAGTAGCACCACCCCAGAAAAAACCTTTTGGAAAACTCATATAAAAACCTCCTTATTTTTTTATTATTTATATTTTAATCTATTTGTTCTTTGGTTACAATCATTTCTGCCTTTTTATATCTAACATAATAAGGAATATGATTAAAAGCATAGGCTTTTGTAGGATGAAATTCAATTTGATGATTAAGTAAATGATTACATAAATCAACTATATCTTTCATTAATTGAAAATTAAGTTCATTAAAATCAGATACTTGAGATTCATAGTCCTGATGCGCATGTCCTCCATAAAATTTCCATGTATCATTAACACCTAAATCTTCCAATTGTTTAATAGTATTTTCTAATGCTTGTTTATAATCTTTAATATTTAAACTCTCAGGTATTTGTAACCATACACCACAACTTGATCCAATAGTATCTCCTGTATAAATAGATTTATTTTTTACTCAAGTTTCGCACTTCAATTTCAATAATTAATTAGTGAAAATAGCGC
>JAJQDJ010000092.1 GCA_021202205.1 Erysipelotrichaceae bacterium | reverse complement strand
GCTGCCCTCCAAATCAGCCCTCCCTTAATTCCAGTTTCATTTTACAATACGGGGACAGATCTTGGTCTGTCTTTTTTTAAATTTATAGTTGAAATGTAAAAAAAGATATGTTATTATAAGTTGGGACGAAATGGAGACATACTCAAGTGGCTGAAGAGGCGCCCCTGCTAAGGGTGTAGGTCGGGAAACTGGCGCGAGGGTTCAAATCCCTCTGTCTCCGCCATTATTAATACCCTTGGCAGGTAGTAATATATGTTTGGTCTGGTAGTTCAGTTGGTTAGAATGCCGCCCTGTCACGGCGGAGGTCGCGGGTTCGAGTCCCGTCCAGACCGCTTTTTATTTTATTCAAATTTAGTTTGAATTCAAACTAAAAGGAGGACTTATGTTAGAAAAAGAAATACATTTTTTACTTATGAGATGTTTTCATCAAAGCAATCGTCTTATTGCATCTCAAACTTATGAACTAGACTTACATCCTGGACAACCTAAAATTCTTGAATATCTTTATGATCATAATAAGGCAACAGCTAAAGAAATAGGAGAATATCTCGTCATTGATAAATCAACCATGACTTCTCTGCTATCACGAATGCTTAAACAAAAACTTATTACAAAGACAAACAATCCATATGATAGACGTTCTAATTATATATCTTTAACGGATAAAGGTTATCAAAAAGCCTTGCAAGTCAAAGAAATAGTTTGGGATGTCGATAAAAAGATTTGGAACAATATTGATGAATCCAAACAAAAACAATTTATAGAAACACTACAATTAATGATGAAGAATATGGAGGAATAGTATGAAAAGATATATTTATTTTATTATAGGTTTAGCTTTAAGTTCTTTTGGCACTGTATTAGTAACAAAAGGAAATCTAGGGACATCACAAATTTCATCAGTACCCTATGTTATGAATCTGGAATATCCTGTATTAAGCTTTGGGCTATGGACATTTATCTGGAATATGTTATTTATAATGATACAAATATTCTTGCTAAGAAAGGATTTTAAACCCATTCAATTTCTACAAATCATTGCTAACATAATCTTTAGCGTATTGATTGATGTTAGTGATGTATGTTTATCATGGTTGAATGCTGATAATATGATGATAAGAATTGTATACTTGATCTTAGGATGTATGGTATTAGCCTTTGGTATAACTGTAGAAGTAGCACCAAATGTTATTGTTGTTCCTGGTGAAGGGATTGTAAAAGCGTTGGCTTTTGTATCAAAGATGGAATTTGGTAAGATGGAAGTGCATTTTGATGTTACTTTAATTATTATAGCTATTATATTATCATTTATGTTTTTTGGTACGTTAAAAGGTATTGGTATAGGAACTGTGATTTCAGCACTCACTGTTGGACGTTTCTGTCAACATTTTGAAAAATTAAATTTTATCAAACAAATTCATGTCTTAGCATACAATTGATGCGTATTAATACATTTTTTATATACCACAAACTGCGTATTTTGACATATTTAGAAGAAATTCTATCGCGTAATAATACATTCTTATATTTGACTGAACTGCGTATTTGCTGTAAAATATAATTAATAAATGTTGTGAGGTGAGTAAACATGCTATTTAAGAGAAAAATATATGATAAGATGTTGCAGTGGAAGCAAGAATCTAATGGTCAATCAGCTTTGCTTATTGAGGGAGCAAGACGAATTGGCAAATCAACAGTTGTTGAAGAATTCGCAAAAAAAGAATATAAAAGTTATATTCTCATTGATTTCTCTAATACGACAGTAGAAGTTAAAGAGTTATTTGATTATATATTTAATCTTAATTATATATTTTTACAATTGCAATTCATATATGATATTGTTTTATATGAAAGAGAATCTGTTATTATTTTTGATGAAGTTCAATTATGCCCTAAAGCCAGACAAGCTATTAAATCGCTAGTTAAGGATGGAAGATATGATTATATTGAAACAGGATCGCTTATATCTATTCATAAAAATGTAAAAGATATTCTTATTCCTAGTGAAGAGAAAAAAATAGCTATGTACCCAATGGATTATGAAGAATTCTTATTAGCCACTGGTAATACAACAACAGTCCCATTATTAAAACAATTATATGATGAAAAAAATGGTGTAGGCGAAAAACTCAATCGCATAATGATGCGTGATTTTCGTTTATATATGTTGATAGGTGGTATGCCCCAAGCTGTCAATACATATATAGAAACTAATAATTTTAGATTGGTTGATGATATTAAAAGAAGTATTTTAGATTTATATGAAGAGGATTTTAGAAAAGTTGATCCTACAGGAAATATATCAATGATTTTTGATGCTATCCCTTCCCAGTTGCATAAAAATAGTTCTCGTTTTCAAATTAAAGATGCACTAAATAATAAAAGAATATCTGAAAATAATAAACTTAATCTAATTGCAGAACTTGTAGATTCCAAAACAGTTTTAGCTACTTATCATGTTAATGATCCAATGGTTGGTTTATCAGGTTTTAAAGATTTGAATAAATTTAAATTATACTTAACAGACACTGGTTTATTTGTTACTTTAACATTTAAGGATAGAGATTTTATGGAAAATGATATTTATAGTAACTCAAGTTTCGCACTTCAATTTCAATAATTAATTAGTGAAAATAGCGCAA
>JAJQDJ010000312.1 GCA_021202205.1 Erysipelotrichaceae bacterium | reverse complement strand
ACTGTAAGGTATATACCTGATATATATCTTACTATACTTATTATACGAGGAGGGAAGAGTATGGCATTTCATAAAGTACATTGTCCGCGATGTGGACGTGTTATGGAAGCAAATGAATTGGCTTTTGATTTTGGTCATTTATTGAATATGGCTTTAGAAAAGATGAGTCGTAGACATTTTGGAGCAAGCATCGAATGGTATGATTTAACAGGATTGAATTTATGTTTGTATCTTACATTACAAGATTTGATTGATGAATATGATTTTCAAGTAGCATCGCAAAATACATATCAGGGAAGGTTTGTTTTTACAAGTGAAAAGTTAGAACAGCAACTTATTAAACTTGCTCATAAACCTGGAACGGATATTGATATATTAGCTGGTAATATAGGGATTGAATATGAAAATCTTACAAAGTTTATGGCTACTTCTAAAGAAGTGGATTTAGATGAATTGGCTGAAAAAATACAGGAAGTTGCTAATCGTGTTAAAACTAATATGAATACAACAATTGCTTATTTTGATGTTATAGTGATTATGGATAAAGATGATAGAGGTAATAGCTTCGCCAATAAGTTAGAGGTTACTTTTGATGATGGATCTAAAAAAACTATTTCTAAGTTTATTTGTAAAGGCAAGGAAGGCAGGCCTTGTGGTAAAGAACTTTATGGGCATGCTGGAAAATTCAAAGAAATTGTCATTGGTCTTGCAGGCACGGCCAGAGTAGGTAAAACAGCGTATTTGGCATCACTTCTTGCGAGTATTATGAGAGAAGGCAATGGTTATGAATCTTTAGGTTATGATCAAGATGTCATTACAACACTGGCTTATGCGGGAGAAGGCTGGAGTACATTTAAACAAACACTTTTAACGCCATATGTGACAGGCAAAAAAATAGAAAAAACGCCAGTCATAAGAGAAACATCAGAAAATAAAGAAGCCATACCAATGTTTTCTTTAACTTTTAGAATCAATAGTACTCGTCGTAATTTCATTTTTACATTTGTTGATATGCCAGGTGAAATCTATGATGGTGGTGATGCTGATTTTGTTGCTGAACAAAGAGAAATTATTCGCTCAGCTAATATGATATGGTTATGCATATCGCCAGCACAAATCGATCCAATGCATGCTGCTGCAACAGCAGATCCTGTGAATACCAATATTATGGAGGTGTTAGCGAACATTGAAACAACTATGCAAGCTATTAAAATGGAAAGAAAAATACCAGCAGTTGTCTTAATTACAAGAAGTGATGAGGCATTAGAAAGCTATGACTTATTCCATAGTCAATTTAATCCATTTGCTTCATCTTCTAATCCAATGTATTATTTAAGTGAAAAAAGTGAAAAAACACCTTGGGTTAATGAAAAAGGTGCATTATTTTATAATAATATGAAATGGTTTATTCAAAAGAGTTATAATTATTTGAATTCATCTAAAGGTATTGTTGCGCAAATAGGGAACATCTTTAGTTGTTTTACACCTTTTGCGGTGGCATCATACGGTTATGATTTAGATAATCCATATTCTAATAGAAATAATGAAAGTGGATTACCTACACCATCTATGATAGAAGGTCCATTTTTATGGACACTCGCTTATTTAGGTATTATGCCTTCTTATATTGAAAAAATGGTTACAAAAGAACGTGAAAAATTCTTTGGTTTAAAAAAAGAAACCTATCAACAACTTACCAATGTTTTAGTTAATTCAGATATCAAAAATGAATTATTCTATTATCCGATTCGTAAGGAGGATTAAAGATGCAATTATTATATGCAAATGATGGCATTAATTACCGTACTATTAGTAAATCGTCTGCTTTGAACAATCAACAGGAAAAAGCAATACTTGCAGCTTATATGAAATATGATTTTGTATCTCATAATGAATTATATTCATCCATTAATGATGAACCAGAGGCATTACAATACGCTGTCAGTAACCTTAATAATGCATTACCTCAAAATTATCTTATTATCACTAAAACAGCTCATATGTCCCATATGACAACGCCATCTTATTATTTTCATGGCTTATTAGAAAACGTGAATGATGATTTCTTTAAAGATCAATTTTTTGAAATCTTTAATTATCAATTTATCAATGATAAACAAATAGCACAATATCCTCATATTGATACATATACATTTAACCATAATAAAACCCATAAAGTTATTTTAAGTGAAGAGCAACTCATTGTTATACTTGCAACTTTTATGAAAAATGAGAAACTTAATCGTAAAACAAAAATTGTTGTTGATCATAGCAATGATAACTATAACCAATTATCAAGAGATATATTAGCATCTATTTATCATTATTTACCTTATGAGCTTAGAAAAAGGCATGGATTTCTATCTTACAGTAAAGATGGTAATGGGGGTAATGGTCGCGTATCATTTGTGTTATGTCCTAAAGAAGAATTAGTAAGTATTGATAATAGCTTTATTCAACTAGATCATATCAATCTGAAACAATTGGATGTACCGCAAAATTATTTCAATTATGCTACATATCTTGTAAAAGAATTGGATGATAGTAGTAGAAAAGAACATTTCGAGAAATTATCAACTCTAGCCATTCATGGTCGTTTGAAAATAGATGATTGTGTGACTTATTATGCAAATCTTTCTAAATGGGCAAATGGTACACAAGAAAAGTTGCTTCCTGAATGGATTAACTATATTGATCAAAATAGCTTTAGAAAAGGGCCTTTATATGAACTGATGGTAGATATCATTTACGGTAAAGTGTCTAATAATTATTATAATGAATACTTATTTCGTCTATTAGATATCTATCATGAAAAAGTTTCATCGTTAAGCCTTAATGCTTCTAAAACTATTCGCTTTGCTGATTGTATTGGTCTTACAATTGATGAAGAGACATTCTTAAAATGGTGTGATACACAGTTTGAAAAGAGTATTCAAGGTATTAACACAACAAATTCTACCTCTGTTATTAAACTCCAAAAAATCTATCAACAAGAAATTCATACATTGCAAAACATTGATATAGGATCACCTCAGTTTACAGATTTAGCTCATAAACATATAGCATCATTAACTGATCAATTATCTATATTAGATCAACAAATCGTTCAATATCAAGATGAAGAATTAGAAATAATAGGACAGGAATTCTCAAAATTGAATCATGTTTCTTTAAAGGAATTTCAAAAAAAGGTCAAAAAAATTAAAAATCAAATTCTATTTGAAGAGAACCTGGATATCTTCTCTATGAATATTGAAGAATGGATGCATCAGCATTTCAATATTTCTGCTTCTCATGAAAATGAGCTAGTCGAAATGAAACAGTTCTTGGATGATATGAAAAACGATATCAATGATGATGTTCATCAAAAATATCAACAAGAAATTGTTTATGAAGTGAATAGGATTAAAGAAGAAAAGAAAAATAAAACATTGATCATTTCTGACAAAGAAAGCATTTTAAATATATATTATCAATTATCAAAAGATATTGATAATCAATTTCTAACTATAAATGATATTATTATTGTCCATATTTCTCAGAAAATATTATCCATAAGAGTTAAAGAATTACAGGATATCTTATCATTTATACTTATTCCTTGTCCTATGAATGATAGTGTTAGACAAGTATTAGATATCTTATATGAAACGAATTTATTAACTGCAGAACATTATTCGTATTTAATAGAAGGAACAAACGATTATCAATTAAAGAAGATAGTTGATT
Source organism: Erysipelotrichaceae bacterium (assembly GCA_021202205.1). Classification (GTDB taxonomy): domain Bacteria; phylum Bacillota_I; class Bacilli_A; order Erysipelotrichales; family Coprobacillaceae; genus JAJQDJ01. The sequence goes on along the minus strand of JAJQDJ010000312.1, from coordinate 15,877 downwards.
ATTATTTGAATTCGCGTCCTTTCATTATTTCACCTATCTATATGGCACGCATACTTGTGCAAAGTAATCCTGTGGCCGCTAAGAAGATAGCTGATAGTTATAGTCATGTTAAGGATGAGGATGTTCAGTTATTTGTGGATAATATTAAAAAGAAGAAGTCGTTTGTGTTCTTTAAGTAGGTGAAGTCATGAAATATTTTTATGAAACATCTTTAAATGGTTTAAAAGATTTAAAACATATTGAATGGTTTGTCCAACATTATAAAGATTATCATTTTCAAAGTGAATTATCTCAAAAATTATTTAAGTCTATATCTTATAAGATACAAAGAAAGAATATCTATTATGCTGATATTATAAGAGAATACAAAGCCTTAATAAGCTTATTTGAAAATAATCCTTACAATTATCAATATGATGTCTTAGAAAGAAAACAAGATTTAAGCAGTCAAAGATTGAACTGTTATTTTGTAGATGTCATGGATAATGATGGTAATCATTATCCGGTTGCTTATCAATATATATTGGATTATCCTCATGATTTTCATACAACTGATACACAAGACATATTTGCTCAAAAACTAGTAAAAGATAAAGCAAAGGTTATGGAAAACTTTGATGCTTTAGAAGATCAATATCGTCAATATATGAAAAATGTTTCTCCAGCTCTAAAGAGCTATAAAGAGACAAACTATGGTGAAGATCTTCATATTTATATGAATAGTTTCTATTGCCTGTTTTATAATATTATCTTGTTTAAGATGATTAAAGATGCTCAATTATTAGGTATAATCACACATTTTTGGCAATATTTTTCAAGTAGTGAATATAGTGGTATGATATTATTTCATGGACACCCTTATATTGGATTATTAGCTATTATGGGTATGATTTATTTTATTTATTTAGATATGATTTATATTTATGGTATTTATTATACATGTTATGTTTTAGGTAAATATTCTAAAGTATACAATCATTATACAGGGGTAGCTGAGTTGTATAAGATATTTAATGAAGATTGTTTGCATCTCTTGAATACACCTTTACAACAACGCCTTTCACCCATGCGTCATCGTACATCCGTCTATGAACCCTTGTTAGAAAAGGTCTGTCATCGATTTGATTTCCATAAGAAAAGAAAAAAAGATGATACAATAGACTTAAAAGTACCTAATGAAATGTATTATAAAAAACCAATATCTAAACAATATATCAAAATGATATTCTTGTTGATTATTATTGATGCTTTAACGATTATTATTTAAGGAGAAAGTGTGAAAGCCATAAAAAAGATACTTATATTATGTATGCTATTTATAACAGGATGTCGCTATCAAAATAATATGAGTATATCTAATATATATACAAATGAAGATATAGATGAAGCCATAACATGTGTTAAAACATATTTTAAAGATAATTATGGTGGATGTACACTTATAGATACATATTATGTAGGTGATAGCTATGAAGAAGAGTTTAAAGAGTATGCTTTGATTTATGATGTGGATGAAGCTATTATTATAAGCTATTATTTGAAACAGACGAATTGGGAGCAGATGGTTCATTGAATCCAAATGAGACATATGAAGATTGGCAACGGATATTAGTGAGAGATGAAAACAACGATTGGCAACATGTCGATCATGGTTATTAGGAAGGAGGAGTTTCAATGAAAAAAGTAAGTATTATATGTATATGTTTGATGATGATGACTTTGATATTGTCACCTATTCAGCAAGTACATGCATTAACAAATAAAGAATTGGATGTTGTGCTGGTTTTGGATCAGTCAGGATCAATGAAAACCAATGATGAAAATAATCTTATGAAAGAGGCAGCCAAAACATTTGTAACTATGATGCCTTCCAATAGTCGTATCAATGTTATTTCTTTTAATTTAAGTCGTAGTACATGGCAGAGTGGTTTAACAGCACTTGATAGTGATGATACAATATCTTCTGCAACTTCCTGGATTGATGCGATTGAATATACAGGTGATACTGATGTTGGTAATGCTGTGGCCGATGCAATCGATATGTTTGATGACAGCGACGATACAGTGAAAGCTATTTTGGTATTTTCAGATGGACGTAATGATTTTGGTTATGATAAGAATTCTGAAATTGAAAGCGATGAACGTTTGGATGATACTTTAACAGAGGCTAAAAATAATGATATTCAAATATACTGTATTGGTTATGGTGAAGAAATGGCTGATACAAGTGGTACGCCTTATCAAAAATTAGATAGTATTGCGATAGCAGATAGTGAAAATCGTATTACGACCAAAACAGATGCTGGTTCTATTAGTGAATATTTTAATACGGTTATTGCAGAATTGTTGGGTTCTAACGTTGTTGAAGTTATTAATAATCAAATAGAAATTGCCGATAATGTCAAAGAAGCCAATATTAATATTACATGTGATGAAGATATAAGTACAGTTGGTTTAGAGTTATTAGATGAAGATGGCAATACAATTACATTTGATGGTACGAATGCGAAATTGTTTACGTACACTTATAGTGCTGTTATAAAGCTCTATGATCCTTCTCCAGGTATTTATACAATACAAACAACAAAAGATGTTGAAATATCAGCAACTTATATTCCTTATTATGATTTTACTTTAGATGTATTGTTGTTAAGTGGAGATAATGAAGTAACAAGCGTCAATAGTGGAGAAACTGTGACAATTAATGCTGAAGTCAAGCAAGAAGATATAACAATTACTGATTTTTCTTCTTATAGTGATGTTGTTGCAACGGCAACAATCACAGCTTTAGATACAAATGAAAGTTCTACTATGAATTTATCGTTAAGCAATGGAATATTTGCTGGAAATTATACATTTAATCATGAAGCAAGCTATCAAATAGATGTTGATGTTAGTAGTGATTCATTTGAATTATCTTCAACTATGACGATTCAAGCGAATGCGAAAGCCATATATATTAATGATAATGCAATTGAAAAACAGGTTTTAGATAAAACATTTAAATCTTCAGTGACGAAAATTTTAGATAATACAACGCTTAGTAATGTGATTAGTGATGAAGATCATGTCGGCTATGAAATAGTTAATGTAGAAAGTAGCAATAATGATAAAGTGGATGTACAACTTACTGATAATGGTTTAGAGTTAACAGGTAAGAGTTGGGGATCTGCTCATGTTACATTAACGTATAAGGATAATAATGGTAATAGTGTTGATTATACTTTTAGTGTAAAAGTGAGTGATAAGGCATTAGTTGCTTTATTTGCAGCTATTCCATTTCTTATTGGTTTGATTATTGTGGCAGTTGTTTTATTTATCATGAGTAAGTCTAAGATTATTAAGGGACATTTTACAGTTAATGAAGTTATTATTGAAGATAAAGGTCATACAACTATTATCGCTACTGAAAAAACTTATCCTGCTAATGCATTTTTAAGACGTAAAAAAACATTAGCAACTGGTATAAGCCAATATGCAAGTGATCTTTATAATATGACTTTTGATGAAGACACACAAAAACTCTATGAATTGATCAATACTCATTCAATGATTAATGAAGCTTTAGATACCATTAAATTTAAAGGAACATATCTAGGTATGAAAGGCTGCAAATTAGTAATAAAGAAAAATAATCATGTTTCATATGGGGATCAATATAGTTTTGGAAAAGCATCGACACATAATTTGACAACTTATAGTCAATTTACAATTTATGTACAGGATGATCAAGGAATACATATGAGTGTAACATTGTCTTATGCACCAAAACCTAGAAGAAAAAAACAAGATGATTTTGAGGATGATTTTAGTTTTGATCATACATCTTCAAATGATGATTTCGATGATTTTACATTTTAATGTAAGGAGGATAAAAGGATGGCATTAAGTGAATTAAAGAAACAAAAATTGAAAGAATTAGAACTTAATAAGAGTGGGGTTGCTTTTGTAAGTGAAAAGTCATATGTGAAACCTTCACCAACGATTGTGATTAGTTCTGGTGGTTTGGGTGGCAGAACGATTAATATGCTTAAGGGTAAGTTTGAAAAAGAAATAGGAGATTGTCGTGAAGTATTCTTTAGAGTATTGGATACTGATAAGAATGATACAGATGGTATTTCTAAGATTAAAGCTGATGGCACCACTAACAACAATGTTTATGCGCATATGGATCAAGGAGAAATTATTACTTTATATGATCCTATTATTAGAAACTTATTGCAGAAAGAATCTATACCACCTTATATTAGAAATTGGTTGGATCCTGATTTAATAGATGTTTTCTTACAAAACAATGGTGCTCAACAGCAACGTCAAATTGGACGTGCTATGCTTTGTAATGATATTATTTATAGTCGTGTGAATGCACGTTTGACAACTATTATTAATGATGCTATTCAAATTGCTAATGGTAATGGAACGGGTAATATTGATGTTATTATTATTGCTGGTATATCTGGTGGTACTGGATCAGGTACTATAATCGATTTATCTTATATGGTTCATGATATTTTTAATTCGGTTGGGTTTATGAATTATACATTGGCTGGTTATATTTATACACCTGACGCACAATTTAATGAAGAAGGTATTAGAGGTAGTAATGATATTCAATTGAATCTTCAAAATAATGGTTATTCAGCTTTAAAAGAAATAGATTATTTTATGAATCTTGAAGAAACTCAAAGTGTGTATAAATTACGTTTGGGTGTAAAGGAAATTACATGTAATAAAAATATATTCTCTACTTGTACGCTTGTGTCAGGTTATTCACAAAATGGTGGTATCAACAATTTAGATGTGACTATGGGACGTTTAACTGATCAATTAATGGATATGTTGACAGACATTTCGTATGTGGATAATACAGGTAATCCTGTTCAATTGGCACAATCATTAATGAGTAATGAATCTGCTATTTTAAATGCCTGGTTTATTAATCATCCTAATAGAAATGAATTCCACCGTTATGCTTCTTATAAATATCAGGTCTTAGGTTATAATTCTATTAAAATACCTAGAGAGGAAATATTAGCTTATTGTGTTAATAAAATCTATGAAAATGTCTTAGATGAATTTACAAGTTTTAAAGATTTAAATAAGCAAATGATGGATAAAGTCTATAAAACTATTGGTTTAGATAATGTTAAAGCAGTTACGAATTATGGTATGAATGTCAATCCTAATAATACTATTAAACGTTATATTTCATTGGATGACAATATAACCAAACCAATGCTTAAAAGAGATAAGCTTCATGGTTATAATCTAGCTGTTGATTTAGCTAAAATAGAATCCGATAAATTATCAACAGCTTATCGTGCTCAATTTGAAGATAAATTATTTAATAATTTGGTTGATCAAATAGATATTATCTTTGATAATTATGGTCCATATATGGCATTAAAAGCCATTGAACATAAATCTAATGAACTCAATGTTGGTAAACCTGAAGAACCATTCTCAGGTATTTATGAACAATTGATCAATTTGTCTAACTCATTTAAAAAACAAGCAACCAAAGATCGTAATACTTATGATAATGGCGGACGACAAAAGATTATATCATTAGCTGATGAAGCTGTTAAATTCCATATGCCTGGTGATACATCAATGAATGATTATCGTGAAAATTGTGTCAAACTAGCTATTATTACAGAAATCAATGCAAAATTATATGATTTAATAGGTGAGGGCTTGCAAAATGTTGCCCAACGTATTAATGAATATAATAATAACCTCTTTGGTGTTTATACAGAAATATTAAGCGAAATTCAACGTATTCTTAATAAAGATGGTCAATATTTCTCGGTTTCTCATACAGAAACGAATGGTGATGAAACAACATTCTCTATTGATATTATTAAAAATGGTGAAGGACAGGCTAATAAGCTTCAATCTTATTTGGATAATTTTGTTTCTCATGTGAGTGTGGATACTTTAGCACGAAACTTTATCAAAGCTATGCGTGACAACAAAGAAAACTGGCTCGCCCAACGTAATGAAGATAATTTTGATGTAGTGAGTGAAGTTAGAACACTTATGGATGATTGTTTGATTAACAATAATATGCAATCTGATATTATAGAAAAATTTGTAGTTGTAGCTTATAGTCCAAATAATATTACTGTTGAAGAATTAGATACAATGTGGATGGATAATTCTTCTGATGGCGTAAAGATGACAGCCATCAATAATGCCGCATTACAAATGTATGCTATATTGGAACAGGGATCATCCACTATGGCACAATCTGCGAGTATTGCCTTTGGACAGTTTAACTCACAAATTTATATCAGTACATTAAAAGATACACCATTATTATCACAAGCTTTATCTAATATGATTACCAATAATGGACATACACCTGTCTTTTCTAATGCTAAAAACAAATATATCTATACACAACGCTTTGTTAATCTGCCAATGTATATTTTAAAAGGTATGGCAGAGTTTAATGAACTTTATACGAATCATCCTATGTCAGGCAGACATATGGATGAAAACAATCAAAACTGGGCACGCTTTCCTAATCCTTATACAATAGACAGTGTGGCTAAGGACATTTCAAGTCGTAATGAAGCATTTGAAACAATCAAGAAATATCCTGACTATACATTATTAATGAGCTTAAAGAAAGAAATAGATGAAGGTATCGATGAACTTCATACAATCGAACTCACGACTAATCCTACAAATAATCGTGGTGAAATGATTTTATATGATATTGTTGAAGAACCTAATCATGAACAATTCGAAACAGTTCTTATTGATGCCTTAAGAAGATCACAAGATATTGATCTTATCAATTTAATGGAAAGAAATGGCTACATCATCAATCGTGTAAGAGTAAGAGTAGGTAATACCGATATTGATTTATCAATCAGAGATATTAATGCCATTACAGATCCTAGTGTTGCTATAAATTATCATTATTTACCTGTCAATATAGCGGATATGTATAAATGGATTAGAAAATCTCTTAATTATGTGGATATTATAGAGAAAAATAACAAGAAATTTAGAAAACTCTATGAAACTATTAATCGTATCCAAGTCGAAAACACACAAAGACAAAAGTTTATCGATAATGTTGAAACATTCGCGTTTTGTTTGCGTGTTGGCTTTGTAGAAGAAAAGACATCAGGCAATCACAATATATGGAACTATATGGATGGTAAAGATCCTGTTACTGTCAATTTAACGACTGCTAAAGCTTTTGATAAAAAATATTATTTGTATCATGTATTTAAACAATTTAATACATTATCTTCTTCACGTTTAGAAAGCTATAAGAATAAAGCAATTAAAGAAATAGAAGGTGAAAATGAAGTTGATTATAGTGATATTTTAAATCATATTCATACTGTTTTAGGTGATGATAATGTCGGCAATAAGTATAACTTTAATGATATTAATGAAGAAGCTATACTTCAGGGTGTATCACAAAAATATACAGTTACTGATTTATATATTGATAGCGTTAACCCAGCCCAGGATATTGAACGATTCTATTCATTATTGCTCACAAGTATGGAATAGAGGGGTGATATAATGAATAATATGACCAGCAAATTAGAAATAAAAAATGCTATAGATAATTTTTGCAAAGATATTTCTACCAAAAGTGTTCCTAGTTATATTAATGTTCCTATTATTATACTATTTTATATGAGTGACTACAGTCGAGGAAGAATCAATGCACCTTTACAAGATGCACTTACTTCTTCCATCTCTATGACACCAGATGCCTATGAATATGTTTTATCACCTAATATGAATCATCAACACATTGTAGAAATCTTTCAGGATGCGATTACTAAAACCTATCAACAAGGAAAAAATTATGATGATATTCGTATTGCGTTTATATCGATGATGGATGATGATTTCTTTAATGAAGAGCATCTTTCAATGACTCAAGAAATTCAGAATGGTTTTAGTGAAATTAAGAAATTTGGTATGGATGTTAGTCGTGTTTCTTTTTATGGATTATTTGATCAAAAGAAAATAGAAGGTTATGATTATCAATATGCTTTTAAATTTATAGCGTCAGGTAAACATTTATGGAAGAATATTTATCATATTGAAATACCTTTTATGGATCAAGTCATGACGAAACAAGGTCAACTCATTGCTCTTAATATTATTCGTGATGATTATACTATGAAACAGGATAATGATAAGGGATATTGTTGGAATTCATTAGATTTACAATATCTTAAAATATCAGAATTTATTGTGTGCAGGATATTAAGAGAAATCTATGGTAAACAAATTAATGATCAACAAGTTTTATCTAACGAATGGAAAAATCATATTAATGATATGCTTAATCAGTCATTTCATAAAATTATTCAAATAGATCATCATGATAGTTATCGCTATGTTCCCTTAAACTATCAACCTGCCCCAACACCAAAACAAAGTATTCGTTTTAACTTTTTATCGCAACATAAAGATGAAACACCATATTATAGTAATATTCTTAAAGATAAAGAAACAATGAAAAATCTTGTATCGAGCTTATATAAGGATATATCAATTAGTGATGCTCAAGATAAAGAAATGATTAAAGATATCATTTGTTGTACAACTTCATTAGATCCTAATGTTCGTCATATGGCTTCACAAATTATTGACGTCTTGCAAAAGAAATATGATGAAATAGACAACGAACTACAAAAGCTGCAAGAACATCCCATTAATGATGCACATATATCTGACGTGAAAGAATATCTAAAAAAAGAATATCAGTATTATGCATTGATGAATATTCTTATAAAACAAAAAGAAATTATTCATAAAATGATAGAACATCTTCATAGTCAGGATGATTTAAAACAAATTATTGATGAAATCATTGATAAGAATGAACAATATACCAGGATGCTTGATGAACTGACATTAAGTGAATATGGTGGAACCTTAGAAGAGTTTGATATCAGTGATTTACCTCATTTCAAAGTCAATCAATCTATCAATAACATATTAAAACAGATTGATCGAGATGCTGTTTATCATATTATTGAAGATAATGAATCTTTAATAGAAAGATTAGAAGATTTTCTTAATCATACTTTATTAAACAAAATACACTATCGTCATCAATTAGGTGAAATACATCATGAATATTCTCATATTCATGACATTCAATCCTACCTATTATTAACTCCTGTTTTAAGTCAAAATCAGGATATTAAAAACTTAACAAGCAAATATAATTTGTTAACTGTAGAATACAAAGATATTTATAAAGACAATTCTTTCTTTATTATATCATCTAGATTATATGATTCAGAAAGATATATAAGCCGATATAAAAGAGGTGATTAATCATGGATTTTAATGATACTAATGAGTTTGATTTACCTGATGATAATTATTTTGAAGAAGTAAAACAAACATCATTTAATCGTACTAGTCAATCACATAAGCAGTTTGATTATAAGACTTTGATTGTTAGTATGATTGCTAGTATTGTAGGAATGATTATTTCTAATAAAGTTTATAACAGTTTGGATATATGGCGACCTTTGGCTATTGGTATAAGAATATTTGTGTTTGTATGTATTGTGATGATTGGAGTATTTGTTTATAGTTGGATCAATGGTAATCTTAGCTTTAGTAATCTTAGTATTGGAATGAATGCTGGCTTATTAGCAGTCGGGTTAATTGTTGTATTATTAGTGAGTACTTTATTTGAAGGTATTTATGAGATAGATTTTGTTGCGAATACATATACAGAACCGACGTCTTATGTATTCATCATTGATAATTCTGGATCAATGTCTACCAATGATCCTGATGCTTTAAGATATACAGCTATTGAAGATATCATATCTAATAAAGATGACACCTTTCCATATGCGATATATAGCTTTAATGATAGTGTTACTTGTATTCGAGAACTTGCAGCAAAATCCGAAGGGTTAGATGACTATGAACCAGTTAATAGTGGTGGAACAGCTATTAAAGAAACATTGCAACAATTGCTTTCTGACTATAAAGATGGAACTTTAACAGGTTTAGGTGATCATCCAAAGTTTCTTTTGCTATCTGATGGATATGCAACAGACATTGGTATATTTTCTAATGTATCTTCTACATTAAAAAGTTATGCAAAAAGCAATATTGTTATTTCGACAGTTGGCTTGGGCGAAACGGATGAAGATTTGATGCAACAGATTGCATTGTCTACAGGTGGGGTTTATATTGATATAGATGGTGCTTCGGATTTAGAATCTGCTATGGCTACAGCTATCACTGATACGAGTGACGAACTCTATAAGCGTCATTTCTTTAAATATCGCCATGTCTTAAGTTTAGATAGTTTATATGCACTGATGCGCATTATCTTTACAACAATGATAGGATTACTGATTTCTATACTTTCTTTGTTTGCAACAGGGAGAGATAATGATAAAAAGATTGTCATTATATCAGGTATGATAACGTCTCTAATAGGATCATTATTATTAGAAATAGGTATCAATAAATTAGGACTACCTGCTAGTATAATGTCCATTCTCTATTTTTTATTAGTAGGAGCAGTATGTATTAATCATGAAACAATTGAAACCAATTATCATTTAAAGAAAGCTGAACATAGAAAAACAAAAGATAAAATGAGTAGTATTACTTTTGATGATGATTTTATGGGAGGATAAAATATGGGAGAAAGTTTATTAAAGACAATTAGGGTTGATAGTAGACATGATAATGTTAGAGTAGCAAATGCTGTCAAATCTGACTTTGAACAGGAAAATGACTATCAATTAGAATTTGCACCACAAGGAAGTGAACGTATTGTTCAGATGACAATATTACGTCATCAATACAATTCACAATTATTGAATTCTTATGAATTTACTTTATCAAGAGGTCTTTATGATGTTTATGTGACAAGAGTGAATAAGATTGATGGAACGAATATAGATTTGGATATTGATAGTAGAAGCAGGTTTAAAGAAGCAGTGATGGTTGGAGGTAAATATAAGGTACGTGCGAAATTTGTCAATGGAGAAAGTTATGGGCAAAAAGGTGTACGTGTCCAGATAATTAGTGATGAGATACCTATAGATGGGCATACTATGTATTATTTGATTCATAAAGAAGGGAATGAGAATATACGTTATTATATTCCTTTCAATAATAAGAAAAGTATAGAATTCTTTGTATTAGGTATTACTAAAGATATGTTTCAATTAAAGGTTACTACACCGAGTTTTGATATTCAAATTGTGGAGTAGTAGTATGATATAGCATATTTCTATAGGAATAAAACTAGATTTTGTAGAAGTGTCTATTATGAACGCAGATGATATTAATAGTATTATACTTACAGATGCTTCACAAATTCATGCTTTTGTTAAGGATACTTTACTTTATCAATCTGTTATAGATAAAATTCATAGTATCTATGCTCATATTCCAATTATAACAATATCATTTGATAATATCCTAGATAGTAACTATACACTGGATAATACACAAATTCATATGAAACGCTATACACTACCTGATCGTTATCAATTAGATAAACAAATTCAATCTACATTAGCTTCTCAACTCAATGAATATCATATTGCATTCAATGATATAGAAGGTTTCATGACTTATTTAGGTATTGATCAAAAAATCTTAGAGAAAACTTAAATTATGAAAATACATATAGTTGTTTATCATTAAAAGAGTATTGCTGGAAAGAAGTGTTTGGTAAACAACCTACTATTGATTTATTAAAATACCTTCAAGAAAGTGAGGAGCATATTCAAAGTTATTTTACCAATAAACAAAATACAATTGTTCATAGATTTGTCAATGTTATAGATGAGGTATTAAGACAATATTTTAATAGTTATACTTATATTTATGTTTTAAACCCAAATAATTCATTTAGCTTATATCATTTAATCTCTCAAATCAGTCATATAAACATTCAAAACTTAATGAATATCAATAAGGAAACAATCCAATCAATTAAAGAAAAATACGAATCGACCAAATCATCCAAGGGTTTATTTTCCCATAAAGAAGAAAAACTTGATGATTTACTACAAACAATGGATACATTAATAGCACAACGATATGAAATTTATAGATTTCAATCTATGAAAGCCATTTATAATCAGATATTAGATTATTTTAAAGAAATACAAATGTCTTATCCTCAAAGTGCTTATGATTATCATATACCTATAGATTTTTATGATGCTTTTGTATCACGATTTGTGGAAACCAGAGATTTTAATTGTTATAAGAAATTTGTGGATTATACAAATATATATAAAACATTATTTCAGAAATATGATTATCAAATCATTGTATCCAAGTATGAACTATATCAGGGTATTGTATGTCAAGACATGTTGGAGAATGAATGTGATATTTATTATTGACTTTAAGGTATGAGTTTGTTAAAGTATGGATAGATGTAAAAAGCAATGAACAGAAGAGATTAAAAGGGCGTTATAGAGATCTGGTGGATGGTGTAAACCAGGACATAACTTTTATGAAGATGAACTGGGAGCTGTTATTTCTAAGAGGGATAACCGTTAACTGCGTTAAAGTTTTAAGTGTGTGCGAAAGCATAAAAAAAGGTGGTACCGCGGTTATGACGTCCTTTTATAGGACGTTTTTATATGGAAGGAGAATGTAAATGAAAGATCCAAAAAATTATTATTTAACAACTGCTATTACTTATACCTCTGGAAAACCACATATTGGTAATACTTATGAAATTATTTTAGCAGATGCAATTGTAAGAGGTAAAAGACAAGAAGGATATAATGTTTATTTTCAAACAGGAACTGATGAACATGGGCAAAAGATTGAATTAAAAGCTAAAGAAGCTGGACAGGAACCAAAACAATTCGTTGATGAAAAAGCTGCTGAAGTCAAACGAATCTGGGATTTGATGGATACAAGTTATGATCGTTTTATGCGTACAACAGATCCTTATCATGAAAGACAAGTTCAAAAGATGTTTAAGAAACTTTATGATCAAGGGGATATTTATTTAGGACATTATGAAGGTAAGTATTGTACAGCATGTGAATCATTTTTTACAGAAACACAATTGGTTGATGGAAAATGTCCTGATTGTGGTGGCGAAGTTCATGATGCCAAAGAAGAAGCTTATTTCTTTAAATTATCTAAATATTCTGATAGATTAATGAAACATATTGAAGATCATCCTGAATTTATTCAACCAGAATCTAGAAAAAATGAAATGATTAATAATTTCTTAAAACCTGGTTTACAAGATTTATGTGTATCACGTACATCTTTTACATGGTCAATTCCTGTAGATTTTGATCCAAAACATGTAGTCTATGTATGGATTGATGCCTTAACAAACTATATTACAGGTTTAGGTTATGATGTTGATGGTCATCATGGGGAACTTTATGAAAAGTTTTGGCCAGCAGATGTGCATTTAATTGGTAAAGATATCGTGAGATTTCATACCATCTATTGGCCTATTATGTTGATGGCATTAGATATTCCTTTACCTAAACAAGTATTTGGTCATCCTTGGTTATTACAAGGTGAAAGCAAGATGTCTAAATCTAAGGGTAATGTTATTTATGCTGATGATTTGGTTGATATTTTTGGCGTAGATGCAGTTAGATATTATGTTTTACATGAAATTCCATATGATAATGATGGTAGTATTACATGGGATTTATTAGTTGAACGTATTAATTCTGATTTGGCTAATATTTTAGGAAATCTTGTAAATAGAACTATTGCTATGTGTAATAAATACTTTGATGGTGTTGTTACTAATCCACATGTGGATGAACCTGTAGATGAGGAACTCAAAGAAGTAGCTTTAGCTATGCCTGGAAAAGTTCAAGGATTGATGGATGAATTTAAAGCAGCCAAATCACTAGATGAAATATGGGTATTACTAAGACGTACGAATAAGTATATTGATGATACAACACCTTGGACTTTAGCTAAAGATGAAAGTCAAAAAGATCGTTTGGCAACTGTGTTGTATAACCTTATTGAGGCTATTCGTTTTGCAGCTATTGCTTTAGAACCATATATGCCTTCAACATCTACAAAAATCTTAGACCAAATTAATACTGATCAAAGAGAAATGAAAGATTTAATAGTTTTTGGTTTATATAAAGAAGGGACTAAAGTCACTGATAAGGCACAACAATTATTCGCAAGATTAGATCCAAAAGTTATTCAAAAGAAAGTTGATGCTTTATATGCGAAACCTGAAGTAGTCGAAGACAATTCTATTACAATTGATGATTTTTCAAAGATTGAACTTGTTGTAGGAACTATTGAAAAATGTGAAAAACATCCAAATGCTGATAAATTATTAGTATCTCAAGTTAATATTGGTAAAGAAACAAGACAAATTGTTTCAGGCGTTGCTCAATATTATACTCCAGAAGAAATGGTCGGTAAAAAGGTTATTGTGGTTGCTAATTTGAAATCTCATTATTTTAGAGGTGTTGAATCACAAGGTATGTTACTTGCTGGTAACAAAAAGAAAGTTTTAGAATTTGCAACTGTAGATAAGTTGCCAAATGGTACAAAAATACATTAAGCTCACATAAAAATGTGAGCTTTTTTAATATTCAAAGTATCTAATATTTCTTTTGTATTACGTTGCTTTTCTTTGCGATAGACATATGGAGATACACCTGTTTTTTCTTTAAAATGCTTAATAAAATAACTCGATGTACTAAAGCCACACATATAAGCTATTTCAGTAATATTATAATCAGAAGATAATAATAACTTTGTGGCTTCAATAAGACGATAGTTGATAATATATTCAAATATTGTACAATGCATATGACTTTTAAATTCTCTACAACAGGTACTTTTTGATATACCTATTTCCTTAGCTAGATCATTTAATTGAATGTTTTCGTTATAATGAGTAGTAATATATTCAATAATCTGCTTAATTCTCATATTATGATCTTTTGTATGAGTTAATGGATATTTTAAGAAATAATGATCTATTAATAGATTCCAAATTTGAAGTAAATAAACCAATATATGAAACTCATTATTTTTTCATATTCTTTATATATCAATAATAAATCATCTAAAATGCTCTGCTGCCAATCAATATCATAACTTAGAAAGCAATATTCAATATTGGTATTGGTAACATAAGGCTGGATATATTTGTCATTAATCAAGCTACCAGGGAAACTTGATATAAAATCAGGATGGACATTTAAACAGATATAACTACTATCATTATCTTTATAATTGGATGCTTGATGTAATTGTGTGGAATTGATAAAAATACCTTGATTTTTTGAAACAATAATCTCGTTATTATTGACATGAAAAGAGACTATACCTTCTGTTACAAAACAAAACTGTAATTCATTATGCCAATGCCAATCAATAAAACCTAAAACATTTTTACTAATTTGTGTTGTATATATAGCTAATGGATAATCCATAGTACCATGTTGTGTTGTTTCTTTTTTTGTTTGATCTAAATTGATGTTATATACTTGCATAAATTTTAGCTCCTAAATGAAAACAGATAGACTCTAATATTTCTAATCAATTTATAAAGTGTAAAACTATATATGAGAATAAGGGCTCCTATAATAAAGAAATTGACAAGATTATATCCTAGACTATAATTAAATGGTAATAGATAATCATCTAAGAAGTTTGAATTAACAACAAATATTGTTAGAGCAATAAAAGTAAAAGCGTTGATAATAGTACTATATTTAATATAGTTTTTAGTATAAATATGTTTCATCATGTCAATAAAAAAATCCATCAATATAATCATAATATAGGGTTGAAAGAAATTGGTCATTAAATGAATCATTTGATAAGATTCATTTTGTATTTGAACAATCAT
>JAJQDJ010000191.1 GCA_021202205.1 Erysipelotrichaceae bacterium | reverse complement strand
TAAACATTCCATTCGATATTTATTCTCATCTGATCTAAAAAACGATTTAATTCTAACTCGATCCAACTTTTTCATAATTAAATCGTCAGAATAATTATTAACAAATTCTATTTTATTAGGATATATCAAAAAAGTGTTAACATCAGAGGAAAAATTTAATATATTCAGTTTTCTCTTTTGAACATGAACATATATAACTTCTTCTTTATGTAAAATTTTTTCACACATATAACAAGCATATATTTTCCCATTATCCCATAATATTAAATTATTCTTATTTCCTGTTATTCCCCACGATCTATTAATAGCATCAAATGTTGATCCTAAAAAATAACTTCTATGAGGTCCCACATCAAACATAGGATACGAATAATCAATCCTAAGATTTGCATGTTCTGACATTAAATTTATATTTGCCTTATCATAAGGCCATTCATCAAATATAACATTATTAATATTCGATGCAACTTCTTTAAAGCTAAAATCTATATTGTCATTGCTATATTCTTTTAAAAAGATTGTGTTAATATACTCTGTATTTCTATAAATTGTCATATGGCCCAAGGAAAAAATTTTATCATATTTTTCAAGATAATCTAATGGAATAAACTTAGATAAATCACCAAAATATTGATCCAAATCACAATATCCCCAAAATGAAAATTCAGTTAAATAATCTTTAAATATATAACCATATGCTGGTTTAAAATCACATAACTTTTTTGGATTTGACAATTGTATTTCGAAATCAAAACATTTAGATATCTTGTTTTTAAAATCATTAAAAGATATATAAATTAATTTTAAATTGTCTGGATAATCGTAAACTGTTTGATCATCTGTAAAAATAATCCAATTATAATCTTCATTCATTTTGACTGTTTTCAAGAATACTGGCATAGTATTTGGAAGTTTACCAAAATAAGGAATTATAAAACAACATATATTCTTTGTTTGTTTGTTTGTTTGTTTGTTTGTTAAGATTGTCACCGACGTAAATCTTCTTGTCAAGTTTTTTATAAATTATCCTTTTGATTTTTATAAACTACTATTTTATAGAGTAACCATCCAAAAGGGATACAAAATACTGTCATAACTTTTTTTGGTGATTCAGAAATAAAGTGTTTATTCTTAGATATAAAACTACTTGATACATAATGAATACAATCTATAATATTTCTCGTAAAAGATTTATTATATTGCATATATACCTTTCTTAAAAAAGCAAATTCTTTAGGGTTATTATAGTATTGTTTCCACATTGTATTAGATGAGCCATCGGCTTGATATTCTACATTACATAATACTTCATTAACTACAAATAATTTATAATCCTGATCTATAAGTATATACTTATAAATCCCACCTACATATTTTTCTCCTTCAAAAACAGGGTATTTTGGATACTTGTTAATAACATCAGTTCTATAAACTAATTTTTTATCTCCAGATCCTCCATTAGCATAATATCCTGTCAGAGTAGATTCTTTTAAATCTTTAGGAAAACCTTTTCCAATAATATTACCATCAAAATCAGCATCTAATCCTACTAAACCAGCATAGCCCTTATCACGTACTGAATTCCAAATATCTTTTATTCTTGTAATAGCACCTATAGCAAGTTTGTCATCAGAATCAATACATACATTAAGTTCTGTATGAATGTTCTCATACGCAACATTATGAGCTGTATGCATTCCACCATTTTCTTTATAGATATACTGGATTTCAAAACCATTATCTATTTGTTGCCATTGTTTTACTAAATCACATGTATTATCAGTTGATCCATCATCAACAATCAGCCATATAAAATCCTTACAATCTTGATTACATAAACTCTCATATGTTCTAGGTAGTGTATGCGCACGATTATATGCAGGTGTAAATACTGTTATTAATGTCATCTAATCACCTGCTTTCCCCAAATAGAATTCTAGTAATAACTTTGTATTTTCTTCAATATCAAAACCAGACTCTACTATTTCTAAATATGTATTTCTTCTTTTTGTATCTTTTTCATTTAATATCTGTTCAGCCCAATATTCTGGTGATTCTTGTAAAGAAATTTGATTTACTAGATTAGTTTTTTACATTCAATAGGAACTTTATCTGAAATATAGCACGGAAGACCAGAAGCCTGGGCTTCAACAATTGATAAAGGTAATCCTTCATATAAAGATGGCATAACAAATACATCCATAGCTTGTAATAAATCAGAAATATCAGTTCTAACTCCTGTTAGAATAACTTTATCTTTTATATTAAGGTAATCTATTTGTTCTTCTATTTTTGGCCTTAAATCACCATCGCCAACTAACAACAACTTCGAATTTAGATTTATTTTCAATAGTTCATAAAATATATCTAATAGAAATTTGTGATTCTTTTGTACTGAAAATCTAGCAACTAATCCTACTACAAACTCATCTTGTAAATAAAGTTCTTCGCGAACTTTATTTCTTTTATAGCTAGAATAAATATAATCTTTAGCTGGTATAGCGTTTGCTAATATTTGATATTGTTTTCCTTTAAACATCCAATCACCTGCTTCTCTACTGCAAGCAAATAAATCAGTTGAATATTTAGGGATAGATTATCTATAAAACAATTTAATTAAATATTTTTAAAACCTCATTTGCACCGTGTGCGTAAATATAGTATAATCTAAGAGT
>JAJQDJ010000141.1 GCA_021202205.1 Erysipelotrichaceae bacterium | reverse complement strand
CTTCTCATTTTTGAGAAGGGGAATGTCACCAAATCTTAACTTAATGACATTGGGAACATATGAGGTTATTTATACAGCTACAGATGTGGCAGGAAATACAGCTAAAGAAACAATAACAGTAACTGTTAAAGCTTCATCTAGCTCTGTTACATTAGATAGTGTTAATAGTTTGGCAGATGAAGTATTAAGTTCAATCATTACAACTTCCATGAGTGATTATCAAAAAATTAAGGCTATTTATAATTGGGTAAGAAATCATTTGAGTTATGCTGATGGAACAGATAAACCTGCTTATTATGTTGCTGCCTATAAAGGTTTTACTAAACGTAGTGGAGATTGTTATGTTTATTGGGCAACATCCAAGGTATTACTTACAAGAGCTGGTATCAGTAATATGGATATTAAAAAGACTGATACAAGTGTATCAGGCCATTATTGGAGTTTGGTTAATATTGGTGAAGGTTGGCATCATTTTGATACAACACCTAGAAAGGGTGGCTTTGACGGTTTCTATTTAACAGATGAAGAATTAATGGCTTACTCAGAGTCACATAATAATTCACATATATATGATGCCTCACTCTATCCTGATATTGCATAAAAAAACACTAGATTATAAGATCTAGTGTTTTTAACAATAGGCACTATCTTCAAAGAAGACTTTATACCAACGAATAAAGCAAAAAGCATTCCATATTTTGCGGTAATTATCTTTTTTGTTGTTTTTGTGTTCATCTAACATTTTTAATAGTATATTTGTATCAAAATATGTCTGAGCTACATCACTGTTAAAAGCTTCTTTTATTTCATTGTAGACATCATCTTCCTTCATCCAATCACGAATTGGAACAGGAAATCCCAATTTTTTCTTTTTATAAGCTTCTGTAGGGATAGTCTTCTTTGCAGCATCTCTTAATGCAACTTTTGTATTTTCTTTAGTAACTTTGTAATCCAAAGGTAAAGAAGCAGCCATTTTAAAAACATACTTATCAATGAAAGGAACTCTACCTTCTAAAGAATTAGCCATTGTCATACGATCGGCTTTTTGTAAAATATCTTTCATTAGCCAAAAATAAATATCAATTGTTTGCATTTTTACAATATCACTTTGACCTTTTAAATTATCATAAATAGGTTTTGTAATATCTTTATTATGTAAAGTAATAGGTTTCTTTAATAACTTCTTTAATTCATTATCATTCCATACTTTATTGACACCAATATAACTATCTTCCAATTTTTCACCACGTCTAACTAAAAAGTTAATTCCTCTAACTGGTGGTAATTTAGAACATATTTTTGAAATAAGATGTCTTATACAAAATGGTATTTTATTGTAAAAAGCATAATCAACCTCTTCACGATAATAATTATATCCACCAAAAAATTCATCAGCACCTTCACCTGATAAAACAACTTTTACATCTTGAGCTGCTAACTGAGCAACAAAATATAAAGAAATAATAGCAGGATCGCTTGCAGGTTCATCCATATGATATAATACTTTATCTAGGATATCCATATATTCTTCTTTATTTATTTTTTTGCTTTGATTCGTAATACCTAATTTTTCTGTTAGATTTTCTGCATATTCTATTTCATTGTATCTAGGTATATCGTATCCAACTGTATAGGTTTTATCAGGTCTTGCTAATGAAACCAAATACGAAGAATCAATTCCACTTGATAAAAATGAGCCTACCTCAACATCACTAATCATATGATATTGAACACTCTCTGTCATTGTTTTTTCAATTTGTGATACAACTTCATCATAATTTTGATGTTTAATATCGAATTCTATATCATAATACTTATCAATTTGAATTTGACCACCTGTATATGTTAAAGAATGACCTGCATCAAGTCTTTTAACCCCTTTAAAGAAAGTATCAATAGTAGGTGTAAAACTAAAAGACATATAAGCTGATAATAATTCATCATTAATCTCTTTTTTGAAACTAGGGTGATCTAAAAATGCTTTGATTTCAGAAGCAAACATAAAGACATCTTCGTTTTGATAATAATAAAAAGGTTTAATACCAAAATTATCACGTGCACAAAATAAAGTTTCATTTTGTGTATCATAAATAGCAAATGCAAACATTCCTCTTAAATGTTTAGGGAGATCTTTACCCCATTGTTGATATCCATATAATAAAACTTCTGTATCACTATTTGTCTGCCATGGATAATCTCCCAATTCATCTTTTAATTCTTTATAATTATATATTTCGCCATTATAAACAACAACCAAATGACCATCTTTACTAAACATTGGTTGTGCTCCACCATCAATATCTATAATAGATAATCTTCTTTGACCCAATGCAACATTGCCATTAATATAATAGCCCTGTCCATCTGGCCCACGATGCTGTATACGATCACACATATCTTTTAATACTGTATCCTTGTTTTCAATATCGCCAATAAAACCCGCAATACCACACATAATTTTTCACATCCTATCTTATAAATCTTGATATATCAAAATTTATCTATTTTGAACTTTATTATATCATTAGCATATATGGAAAACAACAGTTTTTGACAGTTTATTAATAGTGAAATTTTTACTTTAAAATATCATTATTATTATTTTAGTTTTAAAATTATGGGCAATAAAGTGCTACTTTTATATCACAAATTAAGTTGTTTATTACACATAATTT
>JAJQDJ010000044.1 GCA_021202205.1 Erysipelotrichaceae bacterium | reverse complement strand
CTTATATTGTGTTTTATTGTCAATATAATAATCTTTATATTGATTTAATATTTCATAAGCATTGGAATTATTTCTAAGTCTCATATTTCCTCCATAATATTATTGTATCACAGATTGATTTCTTAATCTATCTAATTCTTCATCAGTTAAACGTCTATATTCCCCAATTTTTAAATATTTATCAAGTTCAAGATTATTCATTTGAATACGTTTTAAATAGATAACTTCTTTATTAATAAAATGAAACATGCGTTTTACTTGATGAAATTTACCTTCATATATTTCAACAGTTACTTCACTTATACAATCATCAACATTAAGAATTTTCAATTTTGAACTTTGACATGTAAAATCTTCAAGCTTGATACCTTGTAAAAATTTATCAATATCTTTTTCATCAACAATACCATTAATTTTTGCAAAGTATACTTTAGGGCAATGTTTTTTAGGTGATAATAATTCATGTGCAAGTTTTCCGTCATTGCTTAATATTAACAAACCTTCCGTATCAATATCCAAACGACCAATGGGAAATAAATCGTCTCTATAATAATCATCAATTAAATCAACAACAGTAGGATAATAATCATCATGTGTTGCACTTATATAACCAGCAGGTTTATTAAGCATATAATAAATATACTTTTCATAATGAACATATTCTCCATCAATCATTATCTTATCATGAAACCCATCAACATGATAATCATCTTTTTTTATAACAGTACCATTAACACATACCAAACCTTGACGTATATAACTTTTAACAGTCTTTCGGCTCCCATAATCACAATGAGCTAATAGCTTATCTAATCTCATGAATTTTGTACCTCAATATAATATTCCTGAAACTCTGTTTCGCCTTCATCAAGATAATAACTGATATAAACCTTGATGTTTTCTATCTTTTCACATGTTCCTGATAACTGAATACCTTTATAATAATTATTTTCCTTATCAACAACATTAGGTATTAAATGATATGGTTCTTCATCAAATAACCCAATAACAGGACATGTTGTATCATCTTCATTGCAATATGCCATGGCTGTAATATCATATATGTTAACCTGAGCATCATCGATAACGACATCATAACGATAATAATCATCTAATTCATTAAAAACAACACATATACTAAATGGATAATCATCACTCAACTCAACTTGATTGATTAGATTATTTTTAATTTCGTAATATGAATCATAACCAGCTTCATTACTAGTTGTACTACAAGCTGACAAAAGCAATATAGATAATATTAATATCAATTTTTTCATAACATCACCTGGTTCATTATAACATTTTTAAAGACAAAGAAAAAGGCTTTTAAAAAGCCTTTATCATTAAGATTTACATTTAAATGTATCACATGATGTTTGATCTGTATCATGTGCCTCTTTACAATGGCAAGTTCCCACTTTAATACAACTTGCTTCGCACAATCCATCACAATAATATTGACAGGAATCCACACTGCATTTTACATCCTTTGCCATAATGCTCACCTCCATTATCATTATGGGCAAAAGAATTCATGAATATACAACAAGACAGCTAAAACTGTATTCCAATTCACCTAAATGACTGGTAAGAGCAACAGCATAATACAAAGACACTATACTAGGATCATATTCATCAATAAAATCATTGAGAGCATCCTGCAAATCCAATTCATGTGTTTTTTCTATAATCTTTACTTTCATAAAATGATTATAGTCAATAAATGATGAATAATTTGTCGTTATTGATTAATTTCCACGATAAATTTACATTCAAATGTATCGCCTTGTGCTAAAGCTACAACGCCTTCTTTTTCTTTGAATTCACCAGTAAAATCAACATAATCACTATGTCCAACCCATGGTTCAATAGCTAATAATCCACCAACATGTTTACTTGCCCAAATGCCAAGATGATTGTAATTTTCCATATAGAATCTTAATGATTTATGATGATTCAATGATTTTAAATCAACATACTTAGACTTAAAATCCTTAACAACAATAGCATCATTATTAAAAAGTTCTTGACGTACAAAGAATCGTCTTTCATTATCAAATAACAATCTGGTATTATGTGACATACCTTTTCTTTCAACATCAATAATTTTTTGATATAAAGTTTCATTTTGTTCAAATTCAACATAATAATCATTACTAGATTCACCTTCCATAAATGGACAAGCAAATGCAGGATGACCACCGATTTGAAAATAGATTGTTTTGTCATCTGTATTTTTTACAATATTATGACATTCAAGCTGATTGTCTTTTAATGTATAAATAATTTTTAAATCAAATAAATATGGATATTGTTTTAATATATCTTCGTTAGGTGTTAGTTCAAATTCCACACAAGTATCTGATTGCTGATGTGTTTCATATACATTATGACGAGAGAATCCATGTTGAGTCATAGTATATGTTTGACCATCAATACGACATTCATTGTTCTGTAAAGCTCCAACAATTGGAAAAAGAATAGGTGCACTATTTGCCCATAAAGAGGCATCTCTTTTCCACATATAGTTGATATTGTCTTGTTGTCCAATAATTTTAATAATTTCAGCACCTTTTGGATTTAATTCAACTTCTAAAAATTCATTTTTTAATATTGTCATTTTTCTTCTCCTCGTATAATAAGTATAGTAAGATATATATCAGGTATATACCTTACAGT
>JAJQDJ010000272.1 GCA_021202205.1 Erysipelotrichaceae bacterium | reverse complement strand
GTATGATGGACACACCTGTACCCATCCCGAACACAGAAGTTAAGCATCACAGCGGTGACGATAGCTGGCAACAGCAAAAATAGCAGACCGCCAGTTCTATTGATACCTTACTGGTATCTTTTTTTATCCAAAAATAAATAAAAAAACTATAAAATACTATTGATAATTCAATGCAAATAGTGTATTATACGTACGTTGCAAACGCGAAGAAGTGCGAGGTTGCTGAAACACTGATAGTCGTTGTCATGAGCGGAAGGGTCGATTTCAGGGAATTCGTATGGAGCGGCTAGATTAAATGGCAATAAAGGAGGAATAATTCATGGCAAACAATAAAATTAGAATTAGATTAAAATCATTTGATCACAAAATCTTAGATGCTTCTGCTGAAAAGATTGTTGCAGCTGCTAAAAAATCAGGTGCGCAAGTTGTTGGTCCAGTACCACTTCCAACTGAAAAAGAAGTTTATACTATCTTGAGAGCAGTACATAAGTATAAAGATTCTCGTGAACAATTTGAGATTAGAACTCACAAACGTCTAATTGATATTGTGAATCCAACACCAGAAACAGTTGATATTTTAACTCGTTTAGAATTACCAAGTGGTTTGGATATTGAAATTAAATTATAGAAAGGTAAAGGTGTAACTCATGAAAGGAATCTTAGGTCGTAAGATCGGAATGACTCAAGTTTTCACAACTGATGGAACATTAATTCCTGTTACTGTTGTTGAGGCAACTCCAAATATTGTTTTACAAAAGAAAACAGTAGCTACAGATGGATATGATGCTATTCAAGTTGGTTTTGAAGACAAGAGAGAAAAGTTAGCAAACAAAGCTGAAAAAGGTCATGTTGCAAAAGCTGAAACAGCTCCTAAGCGCTTCATTAAAGAATTTCGTTATGACGAAATGATGAGTTATGAAGTTGGTCAAGAAATAACTGTTGATAGCTTTGTAGCTGGTGAAGTGGTAGATGTCACAGGGACTAGTAAAGGTAAAGGTTATCAAGGTGTTATTAAAAGACATAATCAACATATTGGACCAAAAGGACATGGTTCAGGAGCACATAGAATTGTAGGTTCAATGGGACCAATTGCTCCAAATAGAATCGCTCCTGGTAAGAAATTACCTGGACAAATGGGACAAGTAACAAGAACTGTACAAAATTTGGAAGTTGTGGCAGTTGATAAAGAAAATAATGTATTATTAATTAAAGGATCAGTACCAGGTCCTAAAAAAGGTTTGGTAATTGTTAAGTCTGCAGTCAAAGCAAATGGTAAAATTAATCCAGCTGTTGATTTAATCAATTATGAAACTAAAGAAGAAGAATAATGAAGCGAAAGGAGGAACACTACTTATGAAAGTTGCAGTATATAACCAAGAAGGAACACAATTAAAAGATACAGAATTAAATGATGCAGTGTTCGGCATCGAACCAAACAATCAAGCAATCTTTGATATGGTCTTACTACAAAGAGCTTCATGGAGAAGAGGTACTCACTCTGTTAAAAACCGTAGTGCGGTTAGAGGTGGAGGAAAGAAACCTTGGAGACAAAAAGGAACAGGTAGAGCTAGACAGGGTACTATTCGTGCACCACAATGGCGTGGTGGAGGAGTTGTTTTTGGACCTAACACAAACCGTAATTATAAATTAAAAATGAATCGTAAAGTAAGACGCTTAGCATTGAAATCTGCTTTAAGTCAAAAAGTCATTGATGATGAATTAACTGTTTTAGATAAGTTAACTGTTGAAGCACCTAAAACTAAAACAATGGTTAAAGTTTTAGAAAATTTGGATGCTACTAGAAAAACATTAATTGTTATGGATTCTGTTGATGAAAATGTTGCTTTATCTGCTAGAAACATTCCTGGTGTTAAAGTTATTGATTCAAAGGGATTAAATGTATATGACATTTTAGATAGTACTAAGTTAGTGATGACTGAAGAAGCTATTAAAGCTGTTGAGGAGGTATTGGCATAATGGCACATATTACTGATGTATTAAAAAAACCAGTACTTACTGAAAAATCTTTAAAATTACAACAAGAACAAAACAAATATACCTTTGATGTTGATGTACATTCAAATAAAATCGAAATCAAGCAAGCTGTTGAGGCTATGTTTGATGTAAAAGTTGAAAAAGTCAACACTATGAATATCAAACCAAAAAAGAGAAGATTTGGTAGATACGAAGGTAAAACAAACGCTAGAAAGAAAGCTATTGTTAAATTAAAAGAAGGATATTCTATCGATTTATTTGGTGACGAAGAATAATCTTTCAAATTATTGGAATGAACTCCATTCCAGATATTTAAACAAGGAGGAATTAAGATGCCTATTAAAGCATATAAGCCTACGACAAATGGTCGTCGTAATATGACTTCTTTAACTTATGAAGAAATTACTACTAATAAGCCAGAGAAATCATTGACTGTCCGTTTGCATAAAAAAGGTGGACGTAATAATCAAGGTGTTATCACTACACGTCATCATGGTGGTGGACATAAACGTTTATATCGTATTATTGATTTTAAACGAGATAAAGATGATATTGAAGGTAGAGTTGCAACAATTGAATATGATCCTAACAGATCTGCAAACATTGCTTTAATTAATTATGTAGATGGGGAAAAGAGATATATCTTAGCTCCAAAGGGATTAGAAGTTGGTATGAAGGTATTTTCTGGAGAAAATGCTGACATTATTGTTGGTAACTGCTTACCAATGGGTAACATGCCTGAAGGTACTGTTATTCATAATATTGAAATGCATCCAGGTAAAGGTGGACAAATAGCCAGAGCTGCTGGTGTATCTGCACAAATTCTTGGTAAAGAAGGTAAATATGTTACTGTTCGTTTAGCAAGTGGTGAAGTAAGAAGATTTCTAGCAGTATGTCGTGCCACAATTGGTGTTGTAGGTAATGAAGATTATGGATTAGTAAATTATGGTAAAGCTGGTCGTAATAGATGGAGAGGTATTCGTCCTACAGTTCGTGGTTCTGTTATGAACCCTAATGATCACCCACATGGTGGTGGTGAAGGTAGAACTTCAATCGGACGTAAAGCTCCAATGACTCCATGGGGCAAGAAAGCTCTTGGCGTTAAGACTAGAAAACATAAGAAAGCAAGCAATAAGATGATTATTCGTCGTCGCAATGGAAAGTAGAAGGAGGGTTATAGAATATGGCAAGAAGTATAAAAAAAGGCCCATTCGTGGATGAGCATTTAATGAAAAAAGTTCAAGCTTTAAATGCAGCTAACAAAAAAGAAGTCATTAAGACATGGTCAAGACGTTCTACAATCTTCCCTGATTTTATTGAACATACATTCGCTGTATATAACGGAAAAGAACATATTCCTGTATATGTCACTGAAGATATGGTTGGTCATAAATTAGGAGAATTCGCTCCTACGAGAACTTATCATGGTCATGATGCTGATGACAAGAAGTCAGGTAAGTAGAAAGAGAGGAAAACAACATGGAAGCAAGAGCAGTCGCTAAAATGATTCGCGTTTCACCTCAAAAAGCAAGATTGGTAGTAGACTTGGTAAGAGGAAAGGACGTTAAAGAAGCACTTGGTATTCTCGAATATGTGAATAAAAGTGCAACTCCTGCAATCATTAAAGTCGTAAAATCTGCTGCACAAAACGCTGTGTTCAACGAAGGTGCAGATGAAGAAAAATTATACATTAAGGAAATCTATGTAGACGAAGGTCCTACATTAAAGAGATTCCGTGCAAGAGCTAAAGGCAGCGGAACTCAAATATTGAAGAGAACAAGCCACATTACATGTGTGGTAGCAGAAAGATAGGAGGGCAAAGTATGGGTCAAAAAGTAAGTCCAGTTGGATTACGTATAGGTATTACTCATGATTGGAATTCAAGATGGTATGCCAATGATAATGACTTTGCTTCATTATTACACGAAGATATTAAGATTCGTGAATTCTTATATGCAAAGTTAAAGAGCGATGATGAATTAAAAACAGCTAATATCGCTAATATTGAAATTGAAAGAACAAAAAATAAAGTCACAATCTTTATTCATACTTCTAGACCTGGTGTAATTATTGGAAAAGAAGGTAAGAAAGTTGATGACTTAAGAAAAGAAATCACTAAGATGGTTAAAGCTGATAAAGTTTTTATTAACATCGTAGAGATTAAGAATCCTGATTTAAATGCACAATTGGTAGCTAATAAGATTGCAGAGCAATTAGAAAACAGAGCTTCATTTAGAATTGTGCAAAAGCGAGCTATTCAATCAACTATGCGTGCAGGTGCTAAAGGAATTAAAACAAGTGTGTCTGGTCGTTTAGGTGGTGCTGAAATGGCAAGAAAAGAAGGATATAGTGAAGGAAATGTACCTTTACATACACTTAGAGCTGACATTGATTATGCAGTTGCCGAAGCTCATACAACTTATGGTAAATTGGGAGTCAAAGTTTGGATTTGTAGAGGAGAAGTTCTTCCTACAAAGAAGAAAGGAGATAAATAATCATGTTAATGCCTAAAAGAACAAAATATAGAAGACCTCATAGAGTTAAATATGAAGGTAAAGCTACAAGAGGGACAAAAGTTTCTTTTGGTGAATACGGATTAGTTGCTCAAGAAGGTGCTTGGATTACTTCAAGACAAATCGAAGCTGCTCGTGTTGCCATGAATCGTTATATGAAACGTGGTGGGCAAGTATGGATTAGAATTTTCCCTCATTTAGCAAAAACAAAGAAACCTCTAGAAGTTCGTATGGGATCTGGTAAAGGTTCTCCAGAAGAATGGGTAGCAGTTGTTAAAGAAGGCCGTGTTATGTTTGAGGTTGCTGGTGTCGAGGAAGAAGTAGCAAGAGAAGCTTTAAGACTTGCATCTCATAAGTTACCAATCAAATGTAAGATTATTGGAAGAGGTGAGTAATTGTGACAGCTCAGGAAATTAGAGAATTAGAAACTTCAGAATTACTTGAAAAAGTAGAAGAATATAAAAAAGAGTTATTTAGCTTGAGATTCCAACAAGCTACAGGGCAATTAGAAAATACTGCTCGTATTCGTACAGTAAGAAAGAATATTGCTCGTATTAAAACAATTATTAAAGAAAGAGAATTAAACGCATAGAAAGGAGATAAGTATGGATAGAAATAGTCGTAAAGTTTATACAGGTACAGTTGTTTCTACAAAAATGGATAAAACAATCACTGTTTTAGTAGAATCTGATGTTAAACATAAATTATACGGAAAACGTGTTAAATCTTCTAAAAAGTTTAAGGCTCATGATGAAGAAAATATTGCTAGAGATGGTGATGTTGTTAAAATTATGGCAACACGTCCATTATCAGCAACTAAACGTTTCCGTTTAGTAGAAATTGTTAAAAAAGCTGAAATAGTTTAATTTTAAAATCTGAAAGGAGGTCACTTCAATGATCCAAAATGAAACCAGATTAAAAGTTGCTGACAATACAGGAGCAAAAGAAGTACTAGTTATTAGAAACCTTGGTGGTTCAAATAGAAAAACAAGTAGCATCGGTGACATTGTTGTTGTTACAGTGAAACAAGCCACTCCAGGTGGTACAGTTAAAAAAGGTGATGTCGTAAAAGCAGTTATCGTTAGAACAAAATATGGAGTACGTCGTGATAACGGTTCTTATATTAAATTTGATGATAATGCTTGTGTCTTGATTAAAGATGATAATTCACCTAGAGGAACACGTATCTTTGGACCGGTAGCTAGAGAGTTAAGAGATGCAGATTTCATGAAAATCGTATCATTAGCTCCTGAGGTATTATAGGAGGAGACGAGAAGATGAAATTACGTGTTGGTGATACAGTAATCGTAATTGCTGGTAAAGATAAAGGTAGAACAGGTGAAATTGTTCAAATCTTGAGAAAAGAAAATAGAGTCATTGTTGAAGGTGTTAATATGGTAACAAAGCATATCAAGCCTACACAAATGGATCCGGAAGGTGGTATTATTCAAAGAGAAGCTCCATTAGCTATTTCTAATGTTGCTTATTATGATTCTAAAGCAAAAGCTCCTGTTAAAATTGGTTATGCTTTTGATGAAGAGGGGAAGAAATACCGCATTAACAAAAAAACTGGTCAAGCAATTGACAAGAAGAAAAAGAAGTAATTGGAAGGAGGTTAAATAATGAACCGACTAAAAGAACGTTATACAAATGAAATTCAAAAATCATTAATGGATAAATTTAATTATAGTTCTGTAATGCAAGTACCAAGTGTTGAAAAAGTTGTTATCAATATTGGTGTTGGTGATGCAGTTAATAATTCTAAATTATTAGATGAAGCTGTTGAAGAATTAACACTTATTTCAGGACAAAAACCTGTCATTACAAAAGCTAAGAAATCAATTGCAGGATTTAAATTACGTGAAGGCATGGCTATTGGATGTAAAGTAACTTTACGTGGTGAAAGAATGTATGATTTCATGGATAAGTTATTTAATATCTCTTTACCTCGTGTAAGAGATTTTAGAGGCGTACCAAAGAATTCATTTGATGGTAGAGGAAATTATACATTAGGTGTTAAAGAACAATTAATTTTCCCTGAAATCAATTTCGATAAAGTAAATAAATTAAGAGGAATGGATATCGTATTCGTAACAACTGCTAAGAGTGATGAAGAAGGAAAAGCACTTTTGACAGAATTAGGAATGCCTTTCCATAAATAAGGAGGACTTTAATTAATGGCTAAAACATCAATGAAAGTTAAAGCAAGTCGTCCTCAAAAGTACAAAGTTCGTGAATATACAAGATGCGAACGTTGTGGACGTCCACATGCTGTTATGAGCAAGTTTAAATTATGCCGTATTTGCTTCAGAGAATTAGCTTATAAAGGTGAAATTCCTGGAGTTAAAAAATCAAGCTGGTAAAATCCATAAGGAAGGAGGACACTGTAATGGTAACAGATCCAATTGCAGATATGTTAACTAGAATTCGTAATGCGAATCAACAACGTCATGAAGAAGTTGCTATTCCACATTCAAAATTAAAAGTAGAATTAGCTGAAATTTTGAAAAAAGAAGGATTTATTAAAGATTATAGAATTGAAGGTGAAGGCGTTATTAAAAATATCGTTATCACATTAAAATATAAAGGAAATGACAGAGTTATTTCTGGATTAAAGAGAGTCTCTAAACCTGGGCTTCGTCAATATGCTAAAGTAGATGAAATCCCTAAGGTATTAAATGGTTTAGGAATCGTTATTTTATCTACTTCTCAAGGGTTAATGACCGATAAGGAAGCAAGAGCTAAACATATCGGTGGAGAAGTATTAGCATACGTTTGGTAAAAATTATAGAAAGCGGAGGTGTTACTGATGTCTCGTGTCGGTAATAAGATTATCATTGTTCCTGAAGGTGTAAAAGTTGATATTGCAGATGACAATACAGTTACAGTAACAGGATCAAAAGGGACTTTAGTTAGACAATTTTCACCATTAATCAATATTGATTTAGATGGTAATGAAATAAAAGTAAGTAGAACTAGCGAACAAAAGTCAGTAAAACAATTACATGGTACAACTCGTGCATTATTAGCAAATATGATCGAAGGTGTACATAATGGTTATGAAAAAACATTAGAAATTGTTGGTATTGGTTATCGTGCTCAAATGAAAGGCGATAAATTAGTCTTAAATGTTGGATTCTCTCATCAAGTAGAAATTGAGGGTGAAGAAGGCGTAAAAATTGAAACACCTAATCAAACAAAAATTAAAGTTTCTGGTATTTCTAAAGAACGTGTAGGTGAAATTGCAGCTAGAATCAGAGCTGTGAAAAAACCTGAACCTTACAAAGGTAAAGGTATTAAATATGCTAATGAAAGAATTATCAGAAAAGAAGGTAAAACTGCTGGTAAGAAGTAGTTAATAAATAAGGAAGGAGCTATTAATCATGGCTAAAACTATGTCAAGAAACGATTTACGTAAAAAACGTCATGCTAGAGTACGCTTGAAGGTTAGTGGTACTAGTGAACGTCCACGTTTAAATGTATTCCGTTCAAGCTCTCATATCCATGCTCAAATTATTGATGATACAAAATGTACAACTTTGGTATCTTGTTCATCAGTTGATATGAAACTTGCTAACGGTGGAAATGTTGAAGCTGCTAAACAAGTTGGAGAAGAACTTGCAAAAAGAGCTATCGCAAAAAATATTGAAAATGTTGTATTTGATCGTGGTGGATATATCTATCATGGTCGTGTAAAAGCACTAGCTGAAGCTGCTAGAGAAGCTGGATTAAAATTCTAATGGAGGTTAAGTAATGGATCAACGTAAACCAAGAGATAATAAAGGTTTTAGAAAAAATTCTGGTAAAAGAAATCAGAGAAGAAGAAAACCTAGAGTAGAAAAAGAATTTGAAGAACGTGTAGTTACTATTAACCGTGTTACTAAAGTTGTTAAAGGTGGACGTAAAATGCGTTTTGCTGCTTTAGTTGTTGTTGGTGATAAAAAAGGACGAGTTGGATTCGGAACAGGTAAAGCTAATGAAGTACCTGATGCAATTAGAAAAGCATCTGATGCAGCTAAGAAAAACATTATTAATGTACCTATTCTTCATGGAACAATTCCTCATGATGTTAATGGTATTTATGGTTCAGGTCATGTTTATTTAAAACCTGCCAGTGAAGGTACTGGAATTATTGCTGGTGGTCCTGTTCGTGCCGTAGTTGAATTGGCTGGATATACTGATATCTTATCTAAATCATTAGGTTCAAGAACAAAGATCAACATGGTTCGTGCTACAATGGAAGGATTAAAATCTCTCAAAACTGCTCAACAAGTAGCTGAGTTAAGAGATAAAACAGTTGAAGAAATTTACGGATAGGAGGGCGTAAGAAATGGCAGACAATAAAGTTATCATTACGCTAACAAAAAGCCCTATTGGTGCAAAGAAGAATCAAAAGGCAACTCTTAAAGCGTTAGGTTTAACAAAAATGAATAAATCTGTTGAAAAATTCAACAATGAAAGTATTCAAGGTATGATTAAGACTGTTGCACATTTGGTAACAGTAGAAGAAGTGAAATAGGAGGTGTAAACATGAAGTTACATGATTTACAATACACAGAAGGTGCACGCAAAGCTAGAAAACGCGTTGGTCGTGGGACAGGTTCTAGTCATGGTAAGACATCTGGTAGAGGACAAAAAGGTCAAAATTCAAGATCTGGTGGAGGAAAGAAACCAGGATTTGAAGGTGGACAAACACCATTATTTATGCGTCTTCCAAAACGTGGTTTCACCAATGTTAACAGAATTGAATATGCAATCGTTAATATTGAAGATTTAAATAGATTTGAAGCAGGTAGTGTGGTAGATTTGGCTACATTAAAGGAATGTGGTTTAATCAAAAAAGAATTGGATGGCTTAAAAGTTCTTGGAAATGGTGAATTAAATGTTGCCTTAACTGTTAAAGCTAAAAAATTCTCTAAATCAGCTGTTGCTGCAATAGAGGCTGCAGGTGGAACAACTGAGGTGATTTAAGATGTTAGACTTTTTTAGAACTGTTTTAAAAAAAGGGGAACTACGTCAAAGAATCGTTTTTACATTAGGTATGCTATTTGTATTCCGTTTAGGAGCGGCTGTTACCGTTCCAGGGATTGATGCTGATGTTATAAGTTCCAGTACTTCTAGCAGTGGCATTTTAGGTATCATTAGTATGCTCGGTGGTGGTATGTTGGAACAATTCTCGTTGTTTTCATTGGGGGTTTCACCTTATATCACTGCATCAATTATCATTGAATTATTATCAATGGATGTTATTCCTATCTTGACGCAATGGCAAAAAGAAGGGAATACAGGTAAAAAGAAAAAAGATAAAGTTACAAGATATGTAACATTAGTCTTAGCTATCATTCAAGGAACATCATTAACATATGCATTTGATAAAGGTTATGGAATACTTGAATCATCATCATGGATGAATTATGCTTATGTTGTTTTGGTTATGGTAGCTGGAAGTATGTTAGCAATGTGGATTGGTGACCAAATAACGGAAAAAGGTGTTGGTAATGGTACATCATTGCTGATTTTTACAGGTATTGTTTCAAACTTACCACAAAATTTTATTAGTACATTTAATACATTAGTATCGTTTGATGATGGAACTACAACAATGATTTTAGGTATATTATGGTTTGTCTTGTTTGTAATTGTATATTTAGCAATTGTTATATTTGTTGTATTTAATGAAGGAGCGACAAGAAAGATTCCAATCATCTATGCTTCAAGTTCTAATACAGTCATGCGTACAAGAGAACAAACTCATATGCCAATTAAAATCAATAGTTCAGGTGTGTTACCTGTCATCTTTGCAGCTTCAGTATTAGCTGCACCAAGAACTATTATCAGTTTTATGGAATCAAATGATATTACTGAAATGATTGATACAATATTGAATTATCAAGAACCAGTAGGATTTTGCTTATATATTATTATGATTATCTTGTTTGCATTCTTCTATTCAAACTTACAGATTGATGCTGAAAAGATATCAGATGATTTAAAGAAAAATGGTGGTTCAATTCCTGGTGTAAGAACAGGTAAGGATACACAAAATTATATCAGTCGTGTATTAAATAGAGTTACTGTATGTGGTGCTTTATTCTTGGTGATTATTGCAGCAATTCCAATTATTACTCCAGTTGTATGGGAGTTAACAGAAGATGCTTCAATCTCATTAGGTGGTACTGGGTTAATTATCATTACAGGGGTTGCGTTGGAAACAACAAAACAAATTAAAACTCTTGTTACTCGTAAAGAGTATCATGGTTATATAAGAAAATAGTAAACAGGGAGTGTAAATTATGAACATTATTTTAATGGGGCCTCCTGGAGCTGGTAAGGGGACTCAAGCTGCGAGATTAGTAGAAAAGTATGGCTTGGTACAAATATCAACTGGAGACTTATTTAGAAAAGCTTTACGTGAACAAACGCCTTTAGGTGTTACTGCTCAAGGATTTATGCAGAAGGGGCTTCTTGTACCA
This sequence comes from Erysipelotrichaceae bacterium, assembly GCA_021202205.1. Classification (GTDB taxonomy): domain Bacteria; phylum Bacillota_I; class Bacilli_A; order Erysipelotrichales; family Coprobacillaceae; genus JAJQDJ01. Next base: position 8,849 of record JAJQDJ010000272.1, on the reverse strand, counting down.
GATGAAGTTACTATTCAAATGGTAAAGGAATATATAAGTGAAAATACTTTTGAAAATGGCTTTATTTTAGATGGATTTCCTAGATCTATTCAACAAGCTGATGAGTTAGTGAATATGGCAGAAGAATTGAATTTTACAATAGACGCTGTTATTAATTTAGATATTCCTACCGATAAATTAATTGCTAGATTATCTGGCAGAAGAACTTGCAAACAATGTGGTTCAACATTCCATATTGTTTATAATCCACCAAAAACAGAAGGTATCTGTGATAATTGTGGTGGTGAATTATATCAAAGAGAAGATGAAAGCGAAGAAGCTGTTCAAGTAAGATTAAATACGTATGATGAGCAAACAAAACCTTTGATTGATTATTATACAGTGAAAGGACAACTTATTAATGTTGATGGTGACCAATCTATGGATGACGTCTTCAAAGACATTGAAAAATGCCTGGAGGAAAAATAATGATTGTCACGAAGGATCAACGTGAAATTGAACTAATGAGGGAAGCTGGACGTGTTGTTGGACTCGTTCATGAAAAACTTAGAGATTATATACAACCTGGTGTTACAACAAAAGAAATTAGTGAATTTTGTGAAAAGATTATACGTGATCAAGGTTGTACACCTTCTTTCTTGAATCTCTATGGATTTCCTGGGGCAGTATGTACATCTATTAATGAAGAAGTTGTTCATGGAATTCCTGGAGATAAAACATTAAAAGATGGTGATATTATTTCAGTTGATGTTGGTGCTTGCTTTAAAGGTTATCATGGTGATAGTGCTTGGACGTATGCAGTTGGAAATGTAAGTAGTGAAGCACAAAGACTTATGAAGGTAACTGAAGAAGCATTATATGCAGGTTTAGCTATGGTTAAACCAGGCAATCGTTTATCCGATATATCTCATGCTGTACAAGTTTATTTAGAGGACAATGGTTATTCAACTCCTCGTGATTACACAGGTCATGGAATTGGGCAACAGGTTCATGAAGACCCAACTGTTCCAAATTATGGTGCGGCTGGTAAAGGACCACGATTAAAAGTTGGAATGGCTTTAGCGATTGAACCAATGGCACATTTAGGAAGTTGCGAAACTGAAACCTTAAGTGATGGTTGGACTGTTGTTACAAAAGATAGAAGCTTGGCAGCTCATTATGAACATACAATTGTTATTACTCAAAATGGTTATGAGATTATGACAAAACAAAATTAAAAGGGGAGTTTTCATTCAATGCCAAAAAAAGATGATGTTATAGAAGTAGAAGCAACTGTCCTTGAAACATTACCTAATGCTATGTTCAATGTACAGTTGGAAAATGGTGCAGTTATATTGGCTCACGTTTCTGGTAAAATCCGTATGAATTACATTCGCATTTTACCAGGTGATAGGGTAACTGTTGAAATTTCACCATATGATTTAACACGTGGGCGCATTACATTTAGACATAAGTAGTTAATATCCATAAGGAGGTAAAAGAAAGATGAAAGTAAGACCATCTGTAAAACCAATTTGTGATAAATGCAGAGTTATTAAACGTAAGGGTCGCGTTATGATTATTTGCGAAAACCCAAAACATAAACAAAGACAAGGTTAATAGGAGGATTTTTAAAACATGGCTCGTATAGCAGGTGTTGATATCCCACGTGATAAACGTGTGGTAGTTTCTTTAACTTATATCTATGGTATTGGTAATTCTACAGCTAAAAAAATCTGTGAAGCTACTGGTATCAATGAAGATACAAGAGTTAAGAATTTAACTGAAGAAGAAGAAGGAAAGCTTCGTAGAGAAGTTGAAAATTATAAGGTTGAAGGGGATCTTCGTAGAGAAGTTGCCTTAAACATTAAACGTTTAATGGAAATTGGATGCTATAGAGGTATCCGTCATCGTAAAGGATTACCAGTACGTGGTCAAAGAACTAAGACAAATGCCCATACTCGTAAGGGTAAAGCTCGTCCAATTGCTGGTAAAAAGAAATAGGAGGTTGAACTAAATGGCAAAGAAAAGAACAGTAACTCGTGGTAAAAGACGTGTTAAAAAGAATATAGCAAAAGGTGTTGCACATGTACATTCAACTTTCAACAACACAATTGTTACAATTTCAGATGAATTTGGTAATGTTATTTCTTGGTCTAGTGCAGGTGCATTAGGTTTCAAGGGTTCAAGAAAATCTACTCCATATGCTGCACAAATGGCTGCTGAAGCTGCTGCAAAAGCATCTATGGATCATGGAATGAAAACAGTTGATGTATGTGTTAAAGGTCCTGGACCAGGACGTGAAGCTGCTGTGAGAGCTTTACAAGCTGCTGGATTGGAAGTTACTTCAATTAATGATGTGACACCTATCCCTCATAATGGTTGTCGTCCACCAAAACGTCCTCGTGGATAATGAAGTTAAAAAAGTAGTTATTTCTAAGTGAGGAGGGAAATAATGCAAAAATTTGAGAAAGCTAATTTTCAAATCGAAGAAATGGATGAAAACTCAAACTATGCGAAGTTTATTGTTGAACCTTTAGAAAGAGGCTTTGGTACCACATTAGGTAATTCACTTCGTAGAGTCTTATTATCATCTATTCCTGGATGCGCAGTTCATGCAGTGAAAGTTCAAGGTGCTATTCATGAATTTTCTGCTGTTGATGGTGTTGTGGAAGATGTTACAGCTATTATCTTACAAATTAAGAAATTAGTATTTGAGATTGATAGTGATGATGATGTTACCATGATTATTGATGTCAAAGGACCTGCTGTTGTAACAGGAGCTGATATCCAATGTCCTTCTGATGTGGCAATGATATCAAATGATCTTGTCATTGCTCATGTTGCTGAAGGTGCTCATTTCTATATGGAAATGTACGCTCATAAAGACAGAGGCTATGTAAGTGCAGATCAAAATAAAAAATTGATTAATACAATTGGTGTGATTGCAACTGATTCTATATATTCACCAGTTGTTAATGTTGCTTATGCTGTCGAACCAACACGTGTTGGAGAAAGAGCAAAATATGACCAATTGACCTTAGAAATTACAACTGATGGTTCGATTCAACCACACGAAGCAGTGGCAAAGGCTGCAAAGATTTTAGTGGAACATTTAAATACTTTTGTTGAATTAAGTGATTTGGCAATGAATATGGAAGTCATGAGTGAAACAGAAGAAGATACAAGCAATAAAGTATTAGATATGACTATTGAAGAATTAGATTTATCTGTACGTTCATATAATTGCTTGAAGAGAGCTGGCATTCAAACAGTTCAAGAACTTGCTTCTAAGAGCGAAGACGACATGATTAAAGTCAGAAACTTAGGTAAAAAGTCATTAAAAGAAGTTAAAGAAAAATTAATTGAATTAGGTTTAGGTTTCAGACCTGTAGACTAATGATGGGAAGGAGCACTCATTTATGGCAAAAAATAGAAAATTAGGGCGTGTATCATCTCATAGAAAAGCAATGTTACGTAATCTAGCTACTGATGTTATTATGTATGGACAAATCCAAACAACAGCAACAAGAGCTAAAGAAGTGCGTAGTGTTGTAGAAGATCTCATCACTTTAGGTAAACGTGGTGATTTACATGCAAGAAGACAAGCTGCTGCAATTTTACAAGAAGTTGTTGATCCAGAAACTGGAAAGACAGCAGTACAAAAATTATTCGATGATGTAGCACCTAAATATGCTGATAAGAATGGTGGATATACACGAATCTTAAAAACATATAATCGTAAAGGTGATAATGCCCCAATGGCAGTCATTACATTATTATAAGATTAGACGATGAAATTCATCGTCTTTTTTGTTATAATGTCTTGGAGGTGATGACATGCTTATACATAAAATTGAAAATACTCATTTTTCTGCTAGTGAAAATGCAATTATTGATTATATATTAAAAAATGGAAATAAAATTAAGAACATGACGACTATAGAAATAGCTAATGAAACTTGTACCTCAGCATCTCTACTTATAAGAGTTGCAAAAAAATTAGGGTTCAATGGCTGGAATGAATTTAAAGAGGCTTATTTAGAAGAACTACAATACTTATATGCCAATAATCAAGTAGATGCCTGCATTCCATTTGTTGTATCAGATGATATGATGAAGATTGTGCAAAACATTTCTAGTTTGGAAAAAGAAACGATAGAAGATACAGTTTCTTTGCTTAAGCATGATGATTTATCATTGGCACTCAAATATTTAAGAAATGTTGATGATATTGATATTTATGTATCTTCTCAATATGAACCTTTAGCACATATATTCAAAGAAAGCATGATGCTTATTGATCATCATGTGAATATATATGATTTAAGTAGTGATTCTTATATACGTGCAACAATGAGTTCATCAAATAAATGTGCTATCATTATTTCATATGCTGGAAAAAGAAAAACAATTACAAATATTTGTCGAAAACTTAACGAAAAACAAACACCAATTATTGCTATGACATCCACTACTGAAAATAATTTGTCCTCTTTAGCAGATGTTACTTTATTGATTTCATCACGAGAATTGATACATGCTAAGATTGGTAATTTTGCTACAACACAATCTGTCAAATACCTACTTGATATATTGTATGCTAATATTTTTGCAATGAATTATACTGACAATTTAGATTATCGTATAACTATAGGTAAAGAAGTAGAAGATATGTAAAAGGATCAATTTGATCCTTTTTGCTATGCGATAAATTTTAAAACATTGGTTGACAAATAATATTAAGACAAGTACAATATTTTTCATTGGAGGTGTACAATGGAAAATATTATAGAAGTAAAAAATTTGACTTTTTGTTACGAAGAAGATGTCAAGACAATTGACAATATATCTTTTACAATTAAAAAGGGAAGTTATACAACTATTTTAGGTCATAATGGTAGTGGTAAAAGTACCATTGCAAAATTATTGATGGGTTTATTAGAAAAAAATAGTGGTGATATATATATAGGTGGTATTGAATTAACTGAGAATAATCTTGCTAAAGTGAGAGATCAAATAGGTATTGTATTCCAAAATCCTGATAATCAGTTTATAGGTTCTACTGTTAGAGACGATATCGCATTTGGTTTAGAAAATAATTGTGTTGATCCATCACTCATGGACAGTATTATAGAAGAATATGCAGCAAAAGTTGATATGCTAGATTTCTTAGATCATGAACCTACAAAATTATCTGGTGGTCAAAAACAACGTGTTGCAATTGCAGGTATCTTGGCAATGTCACCTTCTATTATTATTTTGGATGAGGCTACAAGCATGTTAGATCCAAAAGGTCGTATGGAAATTAATACTTTGGTTCATCAACTCAATAAAGATAAAAATATGACAATTTTATCTATTACACATGATATAGAAGAAGCAACATTATCTGATTATGTACTACTTATGAGTGATGGTCAAATTATTGATGCTGGAGAACCTAATGAAGTCTTAAAAAAACAACAAGAAATTGAAGACATTGCTTTAGATGTTCCATTTGCTTATAAAGTTTCAACTGGACTACAAAAATTAGGTATTGATATAGATACATATATTAATAAAGAAAAGCTGGTGAATACATTATGTCAATTACATTCAAACAAGTAGAACATACTTACTCACAAGATACACCGTTTTCATACCATGCTTTAAAAGGTGTGAATTTAAGCATAGAAACAGGTCATATGACAGCTTTAATTGGTCATACTGGGAGTGGGAAATCAACGCTTATACAACATATTAATGCATTACTATTACCAACTGCAGGTGAAGTAAATATTGAAGATATTATCATTACAGCCACTGATAAACCTAAAAGTTTGAAACCATTAAGAAAAAAGGCTGGCTTGGTATTTCAGTTTCCTGAATATCAATTGTTTGAAGAAACAATTTTAAAAGATATTATTTTTGGTCCTAAAAATTTCGGTATGAATGAAGAAAAAACATTAGAAATTGCTAAAGAAACAATTAAATTAGTAGGATTAGATGAAAGCTATCTGGAAAAATCACCGTTTGATTTATCAGGAGGACAGAAACGTAGAGTTGCAATTGCTGGAATATTAGCCATGGATCCAGATATTTTAGTATTAGATGAACCTACAGCTGGTTTAGATCCTCAAGGTGCTAAAGAAATGATGTCATTATTTAAAAAAATCAATATGCAAGGAAAAACCGTGATATTGGTATCTCATGATATGAATCAAGTCTTACAGTATTGTGATGATGTTGTTGTGATGAATAAAGGTCAGGTAGAAAGACATGTTCTTGTTGATGAATTATTTAAAGAAACAGAATATTTAACATCACTCAGTATTGATTTACCTATTATTACATCATTTATATTAGAACTTAATAAGAATGGCTTTCATATAGATCCTTCTATTAAAGAAATTGATGAATTAATAGAAGTGTTAGGAGGAGAACTTCATGGATAATATGATGTTTGGTAAATATATACCAGTAAATAGTTTTGTTCATAAATTAGATCCTCGTTTAAAAATAGGAGCTTTAATATTATTATTAGTAACAGTATTTTTTGATGCTGGTTTTATTGGATATGCTATTCTTTCAATTTTTGTATTAATTATGTCAATATTGGCAAAAATGAAAGTATCACAAATATTAAAAGCAATGAAACCTATGTTATTTATGATGGCATTTTTAATGATATTTAATTTATTGTTTATTCAAAATGGTACAATTATTTTTACATTAGGATTTATTCATATTTATGATAAAGCAGTCATTCAAACTATATACATATTTATACGTTTGTTATTAATTATTATTATGACATCTATACTAACAGCCACTACAAAGCCTTTGGATCTAACACTGGGTATTGAATATTTATTAGCTCCATTTAAAAAAATTGGCTTTCCTACACATGAAGTTGCTATGATCATCTCTATTGCTTTACGTTTTATTCCAACATTATTAGAAGAAACGCAAAGAATTATGAAAGCCCAGGCGTCAAGAGGTGTTGATTATAGTGAAGGAACAATGAAAGAAAAGATTATGTCCATTGTATCATTGATTATTCCATTATTCATATCAGCTTTCCAAAGAGCAGAAGATCTAGCCAATGCTATGGAGAGCCGTAATTACAATCCAGAAGCTCCACGTACCAGATATAAACAGCTTCATTGGCAAATTGCTGATACTATTTCCTTAACTGCTACAGTGCTTGTAAGTGCTTGTGTTATTATGATGAGTTTTGTATTATGAGAGTAAAATGTGTAGTTAGTTATGATGGAAGTCAATTTCATGGTTTTCAGGTACAAAAAGATCAAAGAACTGTTCAAGGTGAAATTCAAAAAGCTTTAAAAAAAATTAATGAAGAAGAAGTCATCATTCATGCATCAGGAAGAACCGATGCAAAGGTTCATGGGGTTCATCAAGTTTTTCATTTTGATACCAAAAAAGAGTTACCTGCTAGTCAATGGAAACGTGCTATTAATCATTTTATGCCTAATGATATTTATATATTAGATGCTTGTTATGTTGATGAAAACTTTCACTCGCGTTATAGTGCAACAAAAAAAGAATATCATTATTTATTAAGCATGAATGAATATAATCCATTTCAAACAGATTATATTTACCAATATGGTAGGCCATTGGATATTGAATTAATGAGAGATGCTGCAAAGATATTTTTAGGTGAACATAATTTTGCTTCCTATTGTACTTATGATCAATATGGTAATACTATAAGAACACTTTATACTTTTGATATTGATGAAAAAGATGGTATTGTTACTTTTACTTTAATAGGTAATGGATTTAGAAGATACATGGTTAGACATTTAGTAGGAGGTTTGATTCAAGTAGGAGCTAAACGTATTGATAAAGAATATTTAAAAGAAATGTTAGAAAGTTGTGGGGATAAGAAATGCTTATTTAAGGCTAAACCACAAGGTTTATATTTACAAGAGGTGTTTTATGAAGAAGATTAATTATCATACCCATACATATCGTTGTGGGCATGCAAATGGTAGTGAAGAAGATATGATTAAGGCTGCAATTGATATGGGTATTGAAGAATTGGGCTTTAGTGAACATGTTCCTCTTCCTCATTATCGCAAACATCTTATTTATTCTATTCCCTTTATAAGAAGTATATCTTCTGTCTCATCTTTAATAACATCCATCATTAAAGATGGACCCCATATGCGTATGCCATATAAGGATTTAGAAGATCATTTAGATATATTAAGAACGTTAGAAAACACTTACAAAGAGAATATAAAGATATATAAAGGATTTGAAGCTGAAGCTTTACCTCAATATTTTGATTATTATGAAAGCTTATTGTATGAACACAAAGTTGATTATTTAATTTTAGGACACCATTTCCACAAACATTGTATTGAAAGTGATTATAATGGTAAAGATAAAATGAGTAAAAAAGATATCTATAATTATTGTAACGATGTTGAAAAAGCTATTGAAACAAATTTATTTAGTTATATAGCTCATCCTGATTTGTTTTTATGCGGTTATAAAAAATTTGATCAAGATGCTCAGACTGTATCAACTCGTATATGTCAAAAAGCTAAGGAATATAATATACCTTTAGAAATCAATGCTGGAGGTATAAGAGGTAATAAAGCTTATCCTAATGATGATTTTTGGGATATAGCTGCAAAAGTAGGAAATGATGTTATTATAGGATTAGATGCTCATGATCCTGAACATTTTAATAATGATATATATCAAAGATTATTGGATTATGTTCAAAAACATCATTTAAATCTCATTGATCATTTTACTTTTTTACAAGGAGATTTTAATAAATTTCAAGGAGAATATGCCCGAATTGCAAGCAGAAAGTGGAATTAAGATGAAAAAAATTTAATTTTTAT
>JAJQDJ010000022.1 GCA_021202205.1 Erysipelotrichaceae bacterium | reverse complement strand
TTGCGCTATTTTCACTAATTAATTATTGAAATTGAAGTGCGAAACTTGAGTTATTCTTAAAAAGAATATTGTATTATTAATTGTCAGTGATATTTTATTAGTATCAATGATGGTACAAGCCAAGGATAACGCATTACAAATGATGATGGCAATCATTTCTTTTGTGGTTATTAATATTTTGTTATCGTTATCAATTATGTTTAAGCTTTCAACCGAAATAGCATCAAGAAAGAAATTATTTACTTCGTTAGAAAGAATTGGCTATATGGAAGCTAGTCAAAAGAAAATCATCAATCATGAAATCATTGGTTTTTATGGTTTTCTTATCATTTCTACAATCCTATATATATGTGCTATATTTATATCACTGACCATACATCATATTTTAGATCAATCATTTTGTTTCATTTTAATGATACTTTATATTGTTCCAATCTTACTTTGCTCCATTATTAACAATCTATATTATAAAAAGCAAGTTCTTTGAACTTGCTTATACCTTCAAATCAAAATAAGGAACTTTTGTATATTTGACACCTGCAGCCTTTAGCATGCGTTTAGCAGCTATATCAGTAGGTGTATTTTTGTATTTATCATCTTCATAGATAATTTCTTTAATACCTGATTGAATAATTGCTTTTGTACATTCATTACATGGAAACAATGATACATAAATGCGACAATCTTTAAGATTTTGAGTACTATTTAATATAGCATTGAGTTCAGCATGAACAACATAAGCATATTTTGTATCATTAACAATTCCTTCTCTTTTATCCCAAGGAAAGTCCTTATCATCACATCCCCAGGGCATACCATTGTATCCTACTCCCACTATTTTATTATCAGGATTAACAATACATGCTCCGACCTGCGTATTAGGATCTTTTGAACGATATGATGAAAGCTTTGCTACACCCATAAAATACTGATCCCAACTAATTACTTTATTCATACTAAGCCTCCATTTCGTTTCTTAGTTCTTTTAACTTATCTTCAAAATAAGCAGGTAAATCACTATCAAAATAAAGTTCTTCACCACTTACAGGATGAATAAATCCTAAAATTTTCGCATGTAGATATTGTCCATGTGTTTGATCATCTTTACGTAATCCATATTTAGGATCACCATAGACAGAATAACCGATATACTGCATATGAACACGTATCTGATGAGTTCTTCCTGTTTCCAATCGACATTCTACTAAAGTCATATCTTTGAATCGTTCAATGACTTTAAAATTTGTAATTGCTTCTTTACTATTCTTATCTGTACATGTCATTTTTTGACGATCTTGAGGATCTCTACCAATGGGAGCCTCAATACGACCATAGTCATGAGGTATGACACCATGAACCAAAGCATAATAACGACGGATGACACAATGTTCCTCTAATTGTTTGGATAAAGATGTATGAGCGCGATCATTTTTAGCAACCATCAACAATCCACTTGTTTCTTTATCAATACGATGAACAATGCCAGGACGCATGACTCCATTAATACCAGATAAATCATGACAATGATACAACAAAGCATTAACTAAAGTTCCAGAGTAAATACCACTTGAAGGATGAACTATCATGCCACTAGGCTTATTAATGACAATAACATCTTGATCTTCATAAACAATATCTAAAGGAATATCCTCAGGCATAACTTCTGTATTTTTTAAATCAGGGATATGAACTTCAATTATGTCATTGACCTCAACTTTATAACTAGCTTTAACATTCTTCTCATTTACAAAGACCTGATTATCATTAATCAATTGTTGAACTTGTGTTCTAGACATATCCAATTTTTTGGTTAATATTTTATCAATTCTGCCTTTCATAGAATCGTTAATTATGATTTTGACAATTTCCATATCTTTATCTCCTCTATTGCAGCTTCTATAATGACCAAAAATATACCAATTGTAATAGCCATATCAGCTACATTAAAAATTGGGAAATTATAACCAAAAATTAAAAAATCTATAAAATCTCTCACATATCCTAAACTAATACGATCAATTAGATTACCAATCATGCCACTTAATACCAATATCAAACCAAATCTTGTAATTTTTTGGTATTGCGGAGCTTGAATAAAATAATAAATAATTCCAATAGTTGCAATAATACTTACTAAGAAAAAGAAATTCAATTTACCTTCTAATATACCCCATGCTGCACCAGTATTATGAACATAAGTAAAATAAAAGAAATTATCAATAATAGGATAACTCGCACCATAAGATAATGTACGATCAACTATAATCTTCGTCAATTGGTCGCCAAAAACAATAATAAATATTGTTATAATATATAGTAAAATCATTTTTGATGTTAAACCCAATTTTTTCATTTTTTATCACCCAAGAACCATTATAAGCAAAAAACAATCATATCTCAAGAAAAATAATTATTAATATATCATTTTTATCTCTATATAAAAAAGTTTACTAAACTATGTCTTGTTTTATCAGTCTTTTTGCGTTATGATTAAAAAAGAGGTGAAAACATGAATAATGAACAATTTATTGAAATTATTAATGAAATAGAGAATATTAGTGATTTACATAGTGAAGATATTCCAGATTTAAATCTTTACATGGATCAGATTATGACATTGTTTGATACTTATTTTGGAGATAATAAACGCTATCCTGATGACAAGCTTTTAACCAAAACAATGATTAATAATTATTCCAAAGAAGGACTT
>JAJQDJ010000086.1 GCA_021202205.1 Erysipelotrichaceae bacterium | reverse complement strand
CAATGTTTTTTTATTTTAATGACGCACACGGTGCAAATGAGGTTTTTATTTTTATAATATTCCTCGAAATGATAATTACAATAATTGAGATGTGTTAACTCATAATCATGAGTCGTAACAAAAAGAAAAATATGGTCTTTTGATAATTTTTTGATTGTTTCTTTCGCTCCAGCAATACGATCTAGAGAATTTGTTCCTTTAAATATTTCATCAATGAAACATATCATTGGAAGATTATTTTTAGAATAAACTATCATATCTTTAATACGCAATAATTCACCATAAAAAGTCGATATCCCCTCTTCTACATTATCCTTGACACGCATTGATGTCATAATATGCATAGGACAACATTCAAATGAATTACTAAATACATAACCTCCACTATAGGCTAAAACAAGATTTAAAGCAATTGTACGCATAAAAGTTGTTTTGCCACTCATATTTGATCCTGTAATGACACAACTTGATTCTTTCATTTCAAAATCGTTACCTATAACCTTGTCTTTATCAATAAGAGGATGTCTAAGATTTTTAAAAGATAATGTTTTAACATTTTCTATAGTATGCATACATACATCAAATTCATCTATCTTTAATATACTTAAACTCATCAATACTTCTAAAATACCAAATGCTTCAAAATAACTAGCTATTTTATCCTGATACAATTCAAGCCATTCATAATATTGATTGGTAATATAGAAATCAAACAAACCGAGCCCATTCAACAAGACAAAAGCAATAATATTTTGACGATATTTCATGCGTCCTGCAATAATAGATAATTCCTTTAAATCATCAATATCAATATTTTCCTGAATATTTTGTAAATAAGTACTATGAAAATGCATACTTTTTATTTTTTCGAAGCTTTTCAAATAATTTTGAATACCATCAGAAAGTTTCATAACTGGTTCAAATAAAGTACTATGCATCCCATAAGTTATTAAGCTTAATGCTAATTGTAAGATAAATCCAATTTCTAAAATAATACGATTATAAGGATAACCTAACGATAAGCAAACACCTATGAGCCCTATTATTGTTATGATTGAAAGAAGAAATATGATAGGATACACTTTTTTAACTTCTATTTCTTTAATTTTTTGGAGCCATCTATCAATGATTGATTATTCAATAATATATTCAATGCTTCCATTTCTATAACAAATTCTTTGATTGAAGACAATTCTGATATGGCTTCCTGTCTTTTGATAATATCATCTTTTTGGCTATCATGAGTTAATAGATATGATAAATATTTTTTTCCTTGATAAATAGAAGCAACATTTATCATTTGAAATAAAGAGGATGGTCCTAAAATATCTAAATCAGTTATCTTATAATCTTTGTCATTAATAAATTGTTCCCCATTTTCACTAAAATCCTTCCACTTTCCTTGAATACGTAATATATGTCTTAGATAGACCTGATTTAAAGCGTAAAAATAGTCATATTGTTCTTTAGATTTTTGATGAAAATAAACTAAGATCATAAATATTATCAATGCAACCAAAGAAAATATATAAAAGTTATATTTTTGATAAAAATAACCTATTAATAAAAATAAAATAATCAATATAAACACAATAAATCTAAATAAAGCTATAATATTCATTGTATGTTGTTTATCTTTAAGATTTTTATAAATTTCATTTTGCTTTTGTAAAAACTCATCCATAATACTTCTCCTTTTTCATAATATAACACAAATACTAAAAAACACGCAATGCGTGTTAATGAATAAAGATAAAATAAACTAAGACAATAATACCCAAAACAATACGATACCACCCAAAAATCTTAAAGTCATGTTGTTTCACATAACTCAATAAGAAATTAATTATAAGTAAAGAAACAGCAAATGCTACAACCATACCAATAATTAATATAACAGCTTCCTGCATGGTAAAAGCCAAACCAAACTTCACAATTTTTAAGAGTGATGCTCCAAACATAACAGGAATAGCCAAATAAAATGTAAATTCAGCTGCTACTGTTCTTGATACACCGAGTAGTAAAGCACCAATGATGGTTGTCCTGATCTTGAAGTTCCTGGAAAAATTGCTGCAATTAGTTGAAATAAGCCAATTAATAAAGCAGTATCATAATCAATTTCAGCTATCGAATTAATTTTAGGTCTAGCATACTTATTATGATTTTCAATCACAATAAAAGCGATACCAAAAACAATTAAAGCAATAGATACCGTTTGATAATTATAAAATAAAGCTTCTAATTGTTCATCAAACAAAAGTCCTATAACAGCCGCAGGAATACATGCAATCAAAATTTTTATCCACAATATAATCTTATCCATTTTCACATAAGACAATATACCAGAATAACGCATAGGTTGACGATTGCCCCTTTTTCCAAATGGCCATATATCATTCCAAAATATCACGACAACCGCTAAAATAGCACCTAATTGAATAACAACATGAAACATACTATAGAATTCATCAGAAACATTTAATTGAATAAATTCATCTAATAAAATCATATGTCCAGTACTACTGACTGGTAGCCATTCAGTAACGCCTTCAATGATATCAAAAAGAATAGCTTTTAATATTTCTATCATAAATTACCTCCAAATCAATACCTTCTAACTATATACCAATTTAAAGTTTTTGTACATGATTTTTTGATCTGATTGAATGTTTTATAAAAAACCCGTATTGTAAAATGAAACTGGAATTAAGGGAGGGCTGATTTGGAGGGC